>JAEDFN010000003.1 GCA_016292775.1 Paludibacteraceae bacterium | reverse complement strand
TAATATATTTATATCATTAGGCGTTTTTTACTCTATTAATAGCAAAAGTATATGAATAATATTGATTTAGAGCGTTATACTCGTCAGATTTCTTTACCGGAAATCGGTATCGATGGTCAGAAAAAACTCTCTCAAACAAGGGTGCTTATCGTGGGCGTAGGTGGTCTCGGTTCCCCTATTTCCATATATCTTACTGCTGCAGGTGTGGGTACTATTGGCTTGATTGATAATGATGTAGTGTCGATTTCAAACCTCCATCGTCAAGTGCTTTATGGTTCCTCTCAAGTGAATATGCCTAAAACGGATTGCGCTTATAATCGTTTGCACAATCTTAACCCGAATGTAATTATCAATACTTATAATATCCGCCTGGATAGAAATAACGCGGAAAAAATATTTGCCGATTACGACTATATCGTCGATGCTTGTGATAATTTCGCCACTAGATACATTATTAATGATGTGTGTAAGGCGTTGCATAAAACTTATGTTTATGGCGCAATAGCTCAATTCCATGGTCAAGTGGCGGTGTTTGATTATTCTTCCGATGTGGACTATAATACTCTTTATCCTGATAGAGAGTATTTTGAGAATTTTAAGGCTACTCAAGCCCCTCCGGTTATCGGTGTCACCCCGGCTATTGTCGGCATCCTCGAGGTGCAGCAGGTGTTGCAACTCGTTTGTGGATTCGGAAGTCCTCTGATTAATGAATTGCTGGTGATAGATCTGCTCTCTTTTTCAATGAATAGAATAAAACTTGGATGATTACCGATTCATGGTTCTATTGTTGCATAGGGTAGTTCCGATACAGTTATTTTTCCGATATTGTTATGATAGGGTAGCAACTTTTTCTTCATAGAGTTCAAGAAGGTAGTTGCCGATAGCGATATTATGAATATATAGATAGTGTTTGTAAATGAAAATTGTAGTTATTACTCGTCCCGATTTCTTCGTCGGCGAAGCTGATATTATTAATAAGATGCTCTGCGCAGGTCTGCCTCTGATGCATATTCGTAAACCTATGGCTACTATTGTAGAGGTGGAAAATCTTATTAAAGATATCAATCCTGTTTTTGCCGATAGGTTGGTATTGCATGATTTTCATTCGCTTGCTGTAAAATATAACTTGTATGGAGTGCATCTGAATGGTCGTAATCCTTACGCCCCGGATAATTGGCATGGTTCTATTTCCCGCTCCACCCACTCTGTGGCGGAACTGATTGTGGATGCGGAAAGGTATAACTACAGTTTCCTTAGCCCTGTTTTTAACAGCATCAGTAAAGAGAATTATAATTCGGGCTTTACTCTAAGCCAATTGAAACAGGCTGCTTTAGAGGGTGTTATCAATGATAAGGTATTTGCCCTTGGCGGTGTTACTGCCGATAAAGTGCCTTTGTTGAAAGATGTTGGTTTCGGCGGCGCAGCTCTACTCGGCGAGGTGTGGAATAATGCGGATAATATTGACGCTTATATGAGTCGTCTCCTCTCGTTTGCCAAATAGTGCCTCTGTTTTAAGTGAATTATGTTTGTGTAATATAAATATAATTGTCTATGGTATAGTATTTTATCTTTTTCTTAATCGATTTGTAATTGTTTTGTAATATCGTAGCTGTAGCTTTGCATCAACATAATTAATAAGGTATGAACGAATATAAGATTTTGGTAGTAGATGATGAGGAGGATATCTGTGAAATTTTACAGTTTAACCTCCAATTAGAGGGATTTAAGGTCGATGTTGCTCATTCTGCCGAAGAGGCTATGACGTTAAAATTAAAGGAGTATAACCTTATCCTCCTCGATGTGATGATGGGTAAAATTTCCGGCTTTAGGATGATGCAACTGATGCGACAAAACGATTATACCGCTCATATTCCTATTATCTTTATTACAGCCCGAGATACGGAAAATGATGTGGTTACCGGTTTTAACCTCGGTGCGGACGATTACATAGCCAAGCCTTTTTCTATTAAAGAGGTGGTGCTGAGGGTAAAGGCTGTAGCCCGTAGAACGTTGGAAGTAAATACTCCAAATAAAATCAATTCGGTATGGGTGGATGGCCTTGAACTGAATATCGACAATAAGAGCGTGACTGTTGATAATGAAAATGTACCGTTCACTAAAAAGGAGTTCGAACTGCTACTCGTGCTGATGCAAAATCCTAATAAGGTGCTCTCCCGTGAGGATTTACTGAAAATGGTGTGGAGTGATGATGTGTGTGTAGTGCCTCGTACTGTGGATGTTAATATTACTCGTATTCGTAAAAAAATTGGTAAATATGGGGCGCGTATCGTTGCTCGTCAAGGTTTTGGATATTCTTTTACCAAATAATTTATAGCCTCACAAAAAAAATAAATGCTTTATTACATTGTCTAATCTGTGGTGCGGAAAATGAATTAACACTTTTTCTTTTATGAAATTAAACCTAAAACTTTTCCTATATTACTCTTTGATTTTTGTGGTGATGATGTCGGTGGTAATTGTGTTTCAATATCATCGTGAAAAAACTTTCCGTTTACAGCAACTTAATTCACGGGTTGGGGCGTATAGTGATATCATCTATCACAATTATCAATTGGCGGATAGTAATCTTTATGCCCTCGTAAAATTACTCCCTGATACCGCTATCCGTGTAACAATGATGGATACTCTTGGTAATGTCTTTTTTGATACTTATTCCGATTCTATTTACCAAGAGAATCACCTTTCTCGTCCCGAAATCCTCGCTTTGAAGCATTCCGATTCGGCTTATGATATACGTATGTCGGCTACTAATGGCATTAATTATTACTACTATGCTCAGAGATACGATGATTTCTTTATTCGTCTCGCTCTGCCTTATGATGTTTCAGTAGTAAGTGCTTTAAGTGCAAACTTGCAATTTTTATATGTCTTCGCTATCCTCCTTATCGTTATTCTTACGGCTATTGCGCTTGTTTCCAATATGCTGTATCTGTCTGTAAAGAATAATGAGAATAGACTGAAGAGGCAGTTGACTCAGAATGTTTCGCATGAATTGAAAACTCCCGTTGCTGCCGTACTCGGTTATATGGAGAGCTTGGTGAATAATCCGGAACTCGATAACGACCGTAAGGAGTATTTTATTAATAGAGCTTATGTCCAATCGAAGCGCCTTAGTGCTCTGCTACAAGATATTTCTACTTTGAATAAGATGGATGACAGTAATAAACTTTATGAGAAAGAGACTGTCGATCTTGTAGAAATAATTTATGATGTGCTCCGTGATACCGAGGATATGATGCGTGAAAAGAATGATGAGTTGGTAATTAACTTGCCTCCCGACATTATTGTGCAAGGTAATAAGTCGCTATTATATTCCATATTCCGTAATCTTGTTGATAATTCTATCGCTTATGCCGGTGAGGGGGTAACTATAAGGTTGTCGATGACCTATTCCGACCCTCAGTATTTTAATTTTGTATATAGCGATAATGGGGTAGGCGTTGGTGAGGAACATTTGCCACGACTTTTTGAGCGTTTTTATCGTGTGGATAAAGGTCGTAGCCGTAAACTCGGCGGTACCGGTTTGGGGCTTGCTATTGTTAAGAATGCAGTATTGTTACATAAGGGCTCTATCGATGTACATAAATTACCGGGTGGTGGTCTGGAGTTTTTCTTCTCTATACACCGTTAGTGTTGATAGTGTTATTAATGTAGATATAAAAAAAGAGAAATTCATTAACGAATTTCTCTTTTTTTTCTTTCTTTTCGAAACGTAATGTTATGCTTCTTTTTTCTCGATAGCTAATTTACCACGATAATATCCGCATTCAGGACATACTGTGTGGTAGATGTGCATAGCACCACAATTAGAGCAAACGGCAAGTGTAGGAGCTACAGCTTTATCATGTGTACGACGTTTAGCTGTGCGTTGTTTCGAATGTTTTCGCTTAGGATGTGCCATTTTGTAATAAATTTTTACGTTTAACTAATAATATCTTTCAAGGAAGCCCATCGCGGGTCTACCTTATTCTCTTCTGTTGTTTTTGTATCGGCTATTGTGCCTTCGTGCTGATGAAGTATTTTTATCATCTCCGGATTGCATTCGCCCTCTTCATGCACCTTTTTTAATGGTAATGAGAGTACTACATATTCGTATAATATCCAAGAAATGTCGAAATACTCTTCGTCTTCAGGTATTGTTATTTGATCATCGCTCTCTTCTTGGTAGGTGTCGCCAAAACTGATGTATAATGTTTCTACTGCGTCGATATCTATTTTTAACGGGTCTAAACATCTGTCACATGTAGTGGTTACTTCTCCCAATAGGTCAATGTCTAACGTAATATTATGTGCTGTTTTTGTTACTGTAATTGTTGCATTTACGTCACCTTTCGTAATCTCTTCGCTTCCTATCGCTTTGAAATATTCGTCATCTAACACAAAGTTAAATTCGTGCTCTCCAAGAGGTAACGTTTTAAGTTCCAATCTGTATTGTTCTAAAGCATTCATATTGCGCCTACCTATACAAAAAGCGGTGCAAAGTTACACTTTTTTATTGAATAATAAAAGTTTTATTCGTATTTTTTTGAAAAATCTCGACAGTATTATATTACTTGTTGGTTTTCAATATTTTACGAGGAATTTCAATTCGTATCGTTGTCCCTACGTTTATTTCCGAATTTTTTACGAAAATCTTGCCTTTATGATATTCTACAATGATGCGTTTTGCTAATGAGAGGCCTAATCCCCATCCGCGACTTTTTGTAGTATATCCGGGCTCGAAAATCTTTTTGTAGTTCTGCCGCTCTATCCCTTTTCCGCTGTCTTTTATCTCTGTGATAATGTGACTGTCGGTGTCAAAAATACGGAAGTCGAGATTGCCACTCCCGTTCATGGCATCGATGGCATTTTTACATATGTTTTCTAACACCCAGGTGTAGAGCGACTTGTTGAGTAATGTATTGCTGTCGAGGGTGTTGGAGGTGTAGCTGTATTTTATCTTACTCGACGTCCGGTGTGACATATATTCCATCACTTCTTTGGTGATAGTTTCTATATTCTCCGACTTTAATTCAGGCTCTGAACCTATTTTTGAAAATCGTTCTGCAATGATAGTGAGCCTGTTGATATCTTTGTCAATCTCTTCTATTGTGTTGTCTTCAGGGTAGCTTTGTTTTAGTATTTCATTCCAAGCTAATAATGATGATATCGGCGTGCCAAGCTGGTGTGCGGTCTCTTTACTTAGTCCTACCCATACTTTGTTCTGCTCGCTGCGTTTGTTGGTGGTCAGTACCCATATTACCAATAGAAGGAAGATGGCTATCATTATGAATTGCACGTAGGGGTAGATGGCTAATTTTTTTAGTAAAAAGGAGTTGTCGTAAAAGATATACTGTTTTTCGTCCTCGTCTAAGGTGATGATAATTGGGCTGTTTTGCTTTAATTTCTCTATTTGTTTCTTGTAAAATTCGTCGACGTTAGTAGGTGGCTCTTTGAAATTTCTCGAAGAAATAAGGTTATAGTTAGTGTCTACCACCAATACAGGGATGTTAGTATTCTTTTTTATTATTTCGAATGCAAATTCACTGAATTCACCGTTGGCTATTTGTTCTGTTGCTTCAGCCCATACTTCGATTTTCTTCTGCTCCTCTTTTGCCAATTCTCTAACAAGGGTATTGGTGAAGATGAGTGATAGTGTGGTAATTACTATCGCAAGTAATATCAGCCATAGGTTATTGGTGATTTTATTAAACATAGTTATCTGTATTTTGATTCGGTGGCATCTTCGCGGATGCTGAGGTAACTTTTATATCTGCTTTGTGAGATGTAGTGCTCGTCTAATGCTTTGAGTACTGCGCATCCGGGCTCGTGAGTGTGGGTACAGTTGCTGAATCTACACTCTTGTCCGATTTTAAAGATCTCGGGGAAGAAATGCGAAATTTCGTCTTTATCCATATCAAACATCCCAAATCCTTTTATGCCCGGAGTGTCGATAAGGTATGAGTCGCTCTCTATTTCATACATCTCGCTGAATGTGGTGGTGTGCATCCCCTTGTGGTGACTCTCTGATATAGAGGCTGTGCGTGCATTGGCTGCAGGAATAATTTTATTTAATATCGTGCTTTTACCTACCCCCGAATTGCCGGAAAGAAGTGTGAATTTACCTGGTAATAATTGCTTGATTTCTTCGATTCCATCGCCGGATAGGGCTGATGTTCGTATGGTGTTATAGCCGATGTTTCTATATAGATATTCTAATGCTTCGAGATATTCGAGTTCGTCTTCTGTAAGTAAATCGGTTTTGTTAAAGACTATTGTTGTTGGCACATGATAGGCTTCGGAGGTGGCTAAAAAGCGGTCGATAAAGGTGGTTGCCGTTTCCGGATTTTTTATCGTTACTACAAGTAGGCAGAGGTCGACATTCGCTGCTATGATATGTAGTTGTTTGCTTAAATTGGTGGGCTTGCGAACTATATAGTTTCGCCTGTCGTGCAGTGCGGTAATATATCCTTGTGTAGGGTCGAAGTCCACTACATCGCCTACAGTGATAGGATTGGTGGATTTGATGCCTTTGATGCGGAAATTCCCTTTTATCTTACATACGAAATCCCCTTCAGTGCTCCTTACCGTATAATCCGGTCCTGTGGTTTTTATAACGAATCCTGTCATATTTTATTGTTAAAAAGCTTCTTTGATTGTAAAATAAAAACTCCATTCATTGCCATAATTTTGTTGTGTATCGGCAAAGGCATTCCGTGCTACGTCGAATCGAATGTTGGTGCGCGCCTCATGGATATTGGCCCTTAACCCTATGCCGTATCCGAGTTTGGGAGTGGTGGCTGTTTCGCTTCCGATATTGACAACGTCGCCTATCGATGTGAATACCGAGCCTTTCAGAAACCTCCATATCGGTATGCGAAATTCGATGTCAAGAGAGTATAGACAGTTGCCTTTGAATATATTTTGCCTTATCCCGCGTAATAAATCCTGTCCGCCTATTGTTGGTAAAAATTCAAAAGATGGGCTACTGCCGAATGCCCATTGATTTCGTATCCTATAGGCGAATAAAAATCCTTTGTATATCGGTACAAAATGGCGATAGTCAATATCTATTATCGTAGTTGTGTTCTTTGCTTTTAGTATGGGCTGGTAACTCATTATCCCGATTTTTCCGAAAAAACCTTTGCTCGGATAGTAAGAAAAGTCCCTTGTGTCGTAGAAAAATGTTGCTCCGTATTTGATGTAAAATTCTTTATCAAATCCGGAAATGCTGTATTTCTCTTTTATTGTTTTGTAATCTTCGTCTTGAAAAATATTGTCGGAATATCTGAAAGAAAGGATAGCTCCGATGTAGAAGTTGTTGATAATATGGAAGTTCGGTCTTAATTCAAAATAGGTGGAGTTTGATATAAAACGTGCCGATTGCGACAATAAATTCACGTCCTTGTTGCCTATTCCGAAAAATTTATCCGGGTATCGTTGCGTGTGAATGTCAGCATCCAAATACCATTTTAGAGTGTGGCTGAAATAGAGTCGGGAGTTGATATTAAAAATCCATTGTTGATTTAAGGTGTAGCAAAAATTAAAGTTTATATCGCTGAAAGAGGGGCTTTGTTTTGTCTTGAAAAAATATACTCCTGTAAGCCCGAATTGCCAATTGGTTTCCGGGGAATAGCTTGCAAAGGGTAGAGCCATAAAATTCCAATTCATCAGCGAATTCCATCTGCTTGTATTGCTTGATGTAGAGGAGATTTTATTGCTCTCAAAGGTGCTTACAGTGTCGGCTATTTCCGAATATTGTTGCGAAAAGGCCCGATTTATTGTAATTAATGTCAGTATAAAAACAATAACAATTTGCTTAAGAGTGTTGCATCTCAAGCAAATTGTAATATTTTTAATTCTCGCCATAAAATAGAATTAAATGGTCATAATCTCTTTTTCTTTTGCAGCGAGGAGTTCGTCTACTTTTTTGATGAATTTATCGTGTACTTTTTGTACTTCGCCTTCGCTGTCTTTTTCAACATCTTCAGGAAGCCCGTTTTTTTGCTCTTTTTTCAATTTGTCGATAGCTTCACGGCGGGCATTTCTGATAGAAACTTTAGCCTCTTCACCGGCAGAATTGGCGGTTTTTACCAATTGACGACGGCGCTCTTCGGTGAGTGGCGGCATGCAAAGGCGTATCACCTCTCCGTTATTGACAGGCATAATACCTATCTCTGAGTTGATTAAGGCTTTTTCGATAACCGGTATCATATTCTTTTCCCATGCCTGAATCTGTATCGTTTTTGCATCCGGAGTGGAGATGTTTGCTACATTGGAAATTGGTACCATACTTCCGTAATAGTCTACTCTTACTCCATCAACAATACGTGGATTGGCCTTGCCGGCGCGGATGTGTGCTAATGCATCGTCAAGAAACATTATTGCACCTTCCATATCTTCTGATGCTCCGGCGATGATTGGTTTTACTCTTTCATCCATATTATTTTCGTTTTAATAGTTCTTTTTTGTTATACTTTCGCAAAGGTAGTGTATTTTTTTATTTTATACAACATTTCGTACCTTTATTTTTTTTTATTGTTATATTGTTGAAATTTTCGATTGCCAATCAACATATTTTTTGTAAATTTGCAGAGTATAATGTGCTTTAAAATAATATGAAAAATAAACCTTTATTGTCGTTTGGTAATATTCTGAGTATGAGCCTTGGATTTATGGGTATTCAGATGGGCTTTGCTATACAAAATGCTAATGCTAGCAGAATATTACAAACTTATGGTGCTGATGTAGAGCATCTTTCGTGGTTTTGGATAGTAGCTCCGCTCACGGGAATGATTGTTCAGCCTATCGTGGGGCATTATAGTGATAACACTTGGTGCAAGCTTGGTCGCAGAAGGCCTTTCTTTCTTGTGGGTGCCATTATTACCGCTATTGCGCTCATCCTTATGCCTAATGCGGGGCTTTTTGCCAAATTCATGCCTGCCGTTTTTGTCGGTGCCGGCTTTTTGATGATTATGGATGCGAGTATCAATGTTACTATGGAGCCTTTCCGCGCTCTTGTGGCTGATATGCTTCCGGCTAAGCAAGCTACTGTTGGCTTTGCCGTGCAAACTTTTTTAATTGGTATCGGTGCCGTTGTTGGCTCTTGGTTGCCGTATGTGCTCCTCAATTGGTTCGGTATCGGCGCGGATTTGTCCGAGAGCGGAGTGCCTCTTAATTTGGTATACTCATTCTATATTGCCGCTGCAATTCTATTGATAACAATTATCTGGACGGTGACAAATACTAAAGAATATTCTCCGGAAGAATTGGCCGAATTCAACGGTGAATCCGTGGTTAATGAACGCCCAAAATTCTCTGAAATGTTTCGTGATGTGGCTAATATGCCTCGTATAATGAAACAACTTGGTTTGGTGCAATTCTTCTCTTGGATTGCCCTTTTCGGTATGTGGGTTTATACTACTCCCGCTGTCGCTCAACAAATTTTTAATGAAACCGACCCTAATACGGAACTGTTTCAAACTGCCGGCGACTGGGTGGGTATCCTTTTCGGAGTATACAATTTCGTGGCAATGCTTTTCGCTTTGTTCCTTATTCCGATTTCCAACAAGTTGGGACGGAAAACTACTCATGCTATTGCTCTTACTATCGGCGCAATTAGTTTGATATCAATAGTTTTTATTACTAATAAGAACTTGTTAATATTGCCTATGGTGGGCGTTGGTATCGCTTGGGCTTCTATCCTCGCAATGCCGTATGCTATGCTTGCCCCGAATTTGCCTCAAAACAAAATGGGCGTCTATATGGGTATTTTCAATTTCTTTATCACTATCCCTCAGATAGTTAATGCTCTGTTTAGCGGACTGATATTGAAATATTGTTTTGCTTCAAATTCCGTTTGGATGCTCGTAATGTCCGGATGTTTCTTAATCCTCGGTGCTTGCTCCGTGATGTATATCAAGGAAAAGAAATAGCTTTTTTATTCCATTCCTTATAATAACGCGGTAATTTGTGATTATAGATATAGTTTAGATGATATAAAAAGATTCTGTTTTTTTGATTTTTATGTAAATAAAAAGATTATGAAGAGATTATTGTTAATTGTTTTGGCTATAGTGCCTGCTCTTGTTTTTGCAATGCCTCGACCTAAAATCGTGAAATCGGTTTGCGATAGGGTAGAACCTGAATTTTGGTGGGCGGAGATGAATAACAGCACCTTGCAAATTATGCTCCATGGCGAAAATATAGGCAGATATATGCCATCTATAAATCCTAAATACAATGTTAAAATCAGTAGCGTAGAGCGAACTGATAACCCTAATTATCTGTTCTTGTATGTAGATATCACCGATGCTAAACCCGGTGTTTTCCAAATAGATTTGCGATATACTTCCCGAGTTTATCATATCAATTATGAATTGAAACAGCGAAAAACGGGCTCTCGTGATAGAAAAGGTTTCGATGAAACCGATGTTTTTTACCTCATTATGCCCGATAGATTTGCTAATGGTAACCCGGATAATGATAGTATCGAGGGGTTTGCTCAAGGTGTAGAACTCGATAATCTTCATAAACGTCAAGGTGGCGATATTCAAGGTATTATCAATCATCTTGATTACCTTCAAAAATTGGGTATCACTACTTTGTGGACTACTCCTATCCTTGAGGATAATGATATAAATTACTCTTACCACCATTATTCTACTACAAATTTTTATAAGGTTGACGCCCGTTTCGGTACTAATGACGACTTCTGCCGCCTTGTAGATGAGTGCCATAAGCATGGTATCAAATATGTGATGGATATTGTGCCGAACCATGTAAATCCTCGTCATTGGTGGAATAACGACCTCCCTTCAAGTGATTGGTATCATCAGTGGAGCAATTTTACTCGTACTAATTATCAAATTTCTACAGCTACCGATCCTCATGCTTCCGAAGCTGATAAAAAACTTCTTCAAAACGGATGGTTTGATACCAATATGGCAGACCTTAATCTCGATAATAAATTACTCTTCGATTATATCTCTCAATCTTATATTTATTGGGCGGAACTTACAGGCTTAGACGGATTTAGAGTAGATACTTACCCTTATAATAATTTAAATAATGCCGCTCGTATGATGAAAACTATTCGTGATGAATATCCAAATATCAATATCGTAGGTGAATGTTGGGTGAAATCAGTTTCGGAAAATGCTTACTATCAGTCCGGTAATAATAATCGAGATGGTTTTGATTCGCAATTGCCTACGGTAATGGACTTTATGTTGAAGGATTATTTCGAACTTTCATTCGTAGAAAAAGAGGGTTGGAATACCGGCCTTGTCCGATTCTATTCGCATTTCGCTCAGGATTTTGCCTATTCTAATCCTTCTTATATCATGAATATGCTTAATAATCACGACATGAGCCGTTATAGTAATGCTGTGGGGCGTGACCCGAAATTGTTTAAAATGGGGCTCGCAATGCTGGCAGTAGTGCGCGGATTCCCACAATATTATTATGGGGACGAAATAATGCTTTTCGGTGAAGCCGACTCTTATGAGGGATGCCGTCATCGTTTCCCGGGTGGTTGGAAATCAGATACTTATAACGCTTTCGACTTGGAAAATCAAAATGCTCAGGATAAGGATATCTTTAACTACCTCTCTACAATCCTTAATTATAGGAAAAATTCTTCTGCTCTTACTAAAGGAAAAATGATACAATTTATCCCTCGTGATGGTATTTATCTCTTTTTCCGAATTGCCGATGACGATATGGTAATGGTAGTGGTTAATAATAATAATGATGATACGAATGTGGATATGACCCGTTTCAATGAAATGGATATTATCGGTAAAACCGCAAAAAATATCGTTACTAATAAGATTTTTAAATTGGAAAATAATGTGGTGTTCCCTGCTAAAACAGTGAGCATTATTGAAATATCAAACATTAAATAATTAACGTTATGAAAAAACTATTCTTTTGCATTTCATTAATATTACTCTTTGTTTCTTGTAAAGAAAAGAATTTATCCCTCGGTTTTACCCCGGATAATAGTGTTTGTGTGGGTCTTAATACTTTGAAAACCCTAAAAGTCGGTCCTAATACTATTTTGGTGAACGACTATGTTATGGATGAAACTAAAATAGATTCCGTTTCTACCCCTTCAAAACATATGTTCCTCGAATTGAGCGAAAACAACAAGATTCTTAGTATCTATTGTGACGAGGAGTTTGAACAAATGTCGGTAATCTCTTTTTGGATTGGAGGTATACATTATGATGTGCCTGTGAAAAAGAGCGATAAAATATTTTATACTTTTACTTATAATCCTAATGGTAAACAGATTAATAGAATTCAAATCGCTGGTCAGATGAATAACTGGGTTGCTGATATGACTCCCGACCTTGTGATGAATGATGAAACCGGCTTGTATGAGGTGACTATGCTCCTTAGCCCGGGCACTTATCTTTATCAATTGAAAATTGATGGCGACCAAAATCATGATGATACAAACCCTAATATGGTTGATAATGGTTTCGGTAAATTTAATTCTATATTGCAAGTTGATGGTAACGACGATAAATTTCCGGTACTTCTTACTCATGATGCTGATGAAGATAAAATAAAACTTATCGGTACAGGTTCTATAACAAATGTATGGGCTTATGTGGATAATGTTTTACTCGACAATAAATTTATAAAAATCGAGAAAGATGGTGATAAAACCGAAATCAAAATATACATTCCTTCCGAATTTAAATTGCTTGGTAAGAAATATTTACGCGTTTGGGCTGACAATGAGTTCGGCGTTAGTAACGATATCCTCGTTCCTCTTATGAAAGGTGAAGTTATCGAAAATGCCACCTCTTTAGATCGTAATGATAAGTATAATAATATCATCTATTTCTTACTTGTCGATCGCTTTAAGAATGGTAATCCGGACAACGACCATCCTATGAACCGCCCCGATGTAAATCCTCTCGCTGATTATCAAGGTGGAGATTTGGCAGGTATAGATTCTACAATCTTAAACGGATATTTCAATAAATTGGGTGTTAATACTTTATGGATTTCTCCATTAAATCAAAATCCTCTTGAACCTTATGGCTACAACAGTATTGCTAATACAAAATTTGCCGGTTATCATGGCTATTGGCCTATCTCAAGCTCTCAAGTAGACTTCCGTTTTGGTTCTAATAACGAACTTAAATCAATGGTGAAGGATGCTCATGATAAGAATATCAACATATTATTAGATTATGTGGCTAATCACGTTCATGAATTACATCCTCTCTATCAATCTCATCCTGAATATGCTACCGATTTATATTTGCCTGATGGCAGAAAGAATGTGGAGTTGTGGGACGAACAACGCCTTACTACTTGGTTTGATACTTTTATGCCTTCTCTCGATTTCGGTAATCCTTTAGTTGTAAATCTTATGGTCGACTCCGCCATTTATTGGTTTAAGGAGTTCGGTATCGATGGTTTCCGTCACGACGCCTGTAAACATGTCAATGAAGTATTTTGGCGTATGTTGACCTATAAACTAAAACAGTATGATAATAACGGATATTTCTACCAAATAGGTGAATCTTATGGTAGTCCGGAACTCATGGCAAGTTATGTTAATAGTGGTATGCTTAATGGTCAGTTCGATTTTAATGTATATGATGAAGCCAATTCTGCTTTCAATGGTGTGAGTGGCGGTACTATGAAGCGACTTAGCAATATCTTAAACTCCAGCCTCAAGGTGTATGGAGTTCATAACCTGATGGGATATATCTCCGGAAACCATGATAAACCTCGCTTTATGGCTCTCGCTTCCGGCGACTTGAAGGTGGGTGAGGATGCTAAAGCTGCTGCATGGACTCGTAAAATCGGTATTACCGACTCTACGGCTTACGATAAATTAGCTCTTTTCCATACTTTTAATACTACTATCCCGGGTGTGCCCGTTATTTATTATGGCGATGAAATCGGTATGACCGGCGGTAACGACCCTGATTGTAGACGTATGATGTATTTCGATAATTGGAATAATAGAGAGAAAAATCTATTCGACCATGTGGCTAAATTAAACCATCTTCGTACTTCTAATATGGCCCTTATTTATGGCGATTTTATTGAACTTAGCGTGGATGAAAATATTTATGCTTACGCCCGTAAATATTTCGATACTACCGTTGTAGTGTTTATTAATAATACTAATGAACCATATACTTTTAATGTGAATATAGATAAATTCGATGGCGATAAAGAGGAGTATAATTCCCTTTTCGGTCACGAATATAAGTATTCAGGCGACTACTTTATTACTATCACATTACCTCCTTTGTCATCTGAAGTATTGTATTGATATATGACTAATGTATTAAGCGCATTAAAGAAAATATTATATACGCCGTCGTCGAATGTTTTTATTCAGTTGTTTAGAAATTTCTTCGTTGGTATAGCCGCTTTTATTGTAGATTTCACTCTGCAATATGTACTGGTGGATTTGTGTGGCATGCATTATCTTATTGCTCAGGCTATTTCACATGTCACCGGCGGACTCGTAAACTATTTGATGAGCCTTTTTTGGGTGTTCGATAAAAAACCGCAAAAAAGAGTATATATGCACTTCATATATTTCTCTATTATCGGTGCTGTTGGTCTCGGTATCAATACGTTCATTATTTGGCTTTTTACTTCGATTATCGGTTGGTATCATATGTATTCGAAAATCATTGCTACTATAGTGGTGTTTTTATTTAACTTTTTTGCTCGTAAATATCTATTATTTAAATAATTGATTATGATTCAAGGATTATTGCTTATCTTCGGATTTTTATTGTTTTTTATCCTGTTTATTATCTTGTTTGTCGTTGTAAGAGTGATGAACTTGTTTCATAGAAAAAAACATACTCCTACTGACAAATATCATAATGTAAATGATGATTATATAGTTATAGATGATGGGGAAGATGAATTTTTAGAAAATTTGTCTACTCATATAAAGTACAAAAGAGGAGATAAGATAATACCTGATTCAGAGGGTGAATATGTTGATTTTGAAGAAATTAATGATAATGAAAATAAAGATTTATGAAAACATTTAAGTATTTGGTTCTGTTTGCCTCTTTGGCAATGATTTCTTTTGCTGCTTGTAATAGTAAGGAGCAAAAGTGTGATGAAAATGATAACAGCGAGATGGTGACTGAAGCGTCTGTTGAAAAAACTGTTGGGGTAGAACTCTTTTTTACAGGAGATGATGATACAAATCTTCAATGGGACTATAAGGGTGATAAACCTTGTATTTTGGATTTCTATACTACTTGGTGCCCTCCTTGCAAAATGCTGTCTCCAATTCTCGATTCTATCGCTCTGGAAATGAGTGATGTTATTTATGTTCACAAAATTGATGCCGAAAAAAATGGTGAACTCGCTAAATTATTTAATATCGAGAGTGTGCCTTCCGTTATCTATGTCCCTATGAATGGCGATTATGTAAAAGAAATAGGGTATAGAACAAAAGCCGAATGCATCGAATATATTAATAAGTACATCTTCTCTACAGATACTTTAAATGTAAAGTAATATAAATTTTTAACCTTATATCTATATTATGAAAGGAATAGTTTTAGCCGGCGGTAGTGGTACTCGTCTTTATCCTATTACTAAAGGGGTTAGTAAACAACTCTTGCCTATTTATGATAAGCCAATGGTTTATTATCCTATCTCAGTACTTATGCTTGCCGGAATAAGAGATATTTTGGTTATCTCTACACCACAAGATTTGCCTGCTTTCAAAAGATTACTTGGCGATGGTTCCGATTATGGACTACACCTTGAATATGCAGAACAACCTTCCCCGGATGGTCTCGCTCAAGCGTTCATTATCGGTGAAAAATTCATTGGTAATGACTCCGTTTGCCTCGTTCTTGGCGACAATATTTTCCATGGTATGGGCTTCTCTGCTCTCCTTAAAGAGGCTGTTGTTGATGCTGAGAATAATAATAAAGCTACGGTTTTCGGATATTGGGTTGATGACCCTGAACGCTATGGCGTAGCTGAATTCGATGTCAATGGTAATTGCCTCTCAATAGAAGAAAAACCTAAAAACCCTAAGTCTAATTATGCCGTGGTAGGTCTCTATTTCTACCCTAATAAAGTGGTGGAGGTGGCAAAACATATTAAACCTTCGGCCCGTGGCGAATTGGAGATTACTACCGTCAATCAAGAGTTCCTCGCTGATGGTGAACTTAAAGTGCAAACTCTTGGCCGTGGCTTCGCTTGGCTCGATACCGGTACTCATGACTCTCTTGCCGAAGCTTCTATTTTCGTTGAGGTTATCGAAAAACGTCAAGGCCTTAAAATTGCTTGCCTTGAGGGTATTGCTTATCGCCATGGTTGGATAACTAACGAGAAATTAAGAGAATTGGCTCAGCCTATGAGCAAAAATCAATATGGTCAGTACCTCCTTAAATTAGCTAACGATATTAATAGATAATTGTCGATTCACTATGAATGTAATTAAAACAGACCTCGATGGTGTGGTGATTATTGAACCTCGTATCTTTAATGATGATAGAGGATATTTCTTTGAGTCTTTCTCAGAAAGAGATTTCTTTGCCAATGTTCGTGAAATTCATTTTGTGCAAGATAATGAGAGTAAATCCTCTTATGGAGTACTCCGAGGCCTTCATTTTCAAAAACCTCCTTTCGCTCAAAGTAAATTGGTGAGGGTGATTAAAGGGGCTGTGCTCGATGTTGCTGTCGATATCAGAGTGGGTTCTCCTACTTTCGGCAAATATGTCGCTGTGGAACTCTCTGCCGATAATCATCGCCAATTCTTTATACCTCGCGGTTTTGCTCACGGATTTAGCGTTCTCTCTGATGAGGTGATTTTTCAATATAAATGCGATAATTTCTATGCCCCTCAGTATGAAGGTGCTATCGCTTGGAACGACCCAACTCTAAATATCGATTGGCGTATCCCGGCTGATGATGTGGTTCTCTCTGAAAAAGATAAAAAACACCCTCTACTCAAAGATGCGGAATGGTTGTTTAACTTTAATGATGTGTTATACTGATATGAATATTCTTGTTACCGGCGCAAATGGTCAATTAGGCCACGAAATGCAACGCGTTGCTTTACAAAGTAATAATAACTACATCTTTACTGATGTTGAAGAGCTTGACATAACCGACTATAATGCTGTTATCTCGTTTATGTCAAAAGAAAAAATTAATGTCGTGGTGAATTGTGCTGCTTATACTAATGTGGATAAAGCGGAAGATGACGAAGTTACTGCCTTTCGTATTAATGCTAAGGCTGTCGAAAATTTAGCTAATGCTTGTAAATGTAACAATGCTACTTTAATACATGTCTCTACCGATTATGTATTCAATGGTGATGCAAATATTCCTTATAAGGAAGATGTAAATACAAATCCTACAGGCGCTTATGGCCGTACAAAACTCGCAGGTGAAGAGTGTATTATTAATGTAGATTGTAATTATATTATCCTTCGCACTGCATGGCTTTATTCTAAATGGGGTAATAATTTTGTGAAAACTATGATGCGCCTTACTGCAGAAAAAGATTCTCTCAATGTTATCTTCGACCAAGTGGGTACTCCTACTTTTGCAGGCGACCTCGCCGATGCTATCTCTCATATTATTGAGAATAATATGCTTGATAAAAAAGGTATTTACCACTTCTCTAATGAGGGGGTCTGCTCTTGGTTCGACTTTGCTACCGTTATCGCCGATTTCGCCGGAAACAAATGCTATATCAAACCTATTCATAGCGACGAGTTTCCTAGTAAAGTGAAACGTCCGCATTTCTCAGTTCTCGACAAATCTAAATTTACCACTACTTTTAATTATATCATCCCTTATTGGATGGTGTCTTTAAGAAAATGTATGCTTACTATTAATAATTAGTCAATTATATGAAAACTACTTTCGACCGTACAATTTTAATAACCGGTGGCGCCGGATTTATAGGAAGTCATGTGGTTCGACTTTTCGTAAATAAATATCCTAATTATCGAATTATCAATCTCGATAAACTTACTTATGCCGGAAATTTGGAAAATTTAAAAGATGTGGAAAATAGTGATAACTACTCTTTTGTTAAAGCTGATATCGCTGATTTCGACACTATTTATCCACTCTTCGTTAATGAAAAAATAGATGGTGTTATTCACCTTGCCGCTGAAAGCCATGTAGATAGAAGTATTAAAGATCCTTTTACTTTTGCCCGTACTAATGTTATGGGTACTTTATCTCTTTTGCAAGCGGCAAAACTTTATTGGGAGTCTTTACCGGAAAAATATGATGGTAAGCTATTTTACCATATCTCTACAGATGAGGTGTATGGTGCACTGGAACTTACTAATCCTGAAGGTGTTAAACCTCCTTTTACTACTAAGGCTTCTTCGGGTACTCACCACCTCGCTTATGGTACTGATTTCTTTTACGAAACTACAAAATATAACCCTCATAGCCCTTATTCCGCTTCTAAGGCTTCTTCCGACCATTTCGTACGCGCTTTCCATGATACCTATGGTATGCCTACTATCGTAACTAACTGCTCTAATAACTATGGCCCTTACCAATTCCCGGAAAAGCTTATCCCTCTTTTTATAAATAATATTTGTAAAAGAAAACCTCTCCCGGTTTATGGCAAAGGCGAAAATGTTCGCGATTGGCTGTTTGTAGAAGATCATGCCCGTGCTATTGATACCATTTTCCATAAAGGTAAAGTGGCTGATACTTATAATATTGGTGGCTTTAATGAGTGGAAAAATATTGATATTATTAAAGTACTTATCAATACCGTCGATCGCCTTATCGGTAGACAAGAGGGCGAAGACATGAATCTTATCACCTATGTTACAGACAGAGCCGGCCACGATATGAGATATGCTATCGACTCTACCAAACTCCAAAAAGAATTGGGTTGGGAACCGAGTCTGCAATTCGAAGAGGGTATTGAAAAAACCGTAAAATGGTACCTCGAAAACGAAGCTTGGATGAACAATATCTTAAATGGTGATTACGAAAAGTATTACGATGATATGTATAAAAACAGATAATTATTTTATTTGGCAATTATGAAACGTCTTGTTTTCTTTTGTTTTTTTGCTTTATTTATTTCCGGTTGGGTAAATAGTGCTTTATCACAAAGCTCTAATTATCTATACTTGGATAGTTTTACACCCACAAATAAATTTGGATACACAAAAGCAAAAGATAGCTTTAATAGCTATTTCCTTATGGGTGGAGTGAAATATTCCAGGGGTTTCTATTTGTCAAATAATGGACAACCGAATCAACATGGTTTTGTTGAATATAGTTTAAAGGGTAAATATAAGACAATTACGTTCGTACTTGGCTCTGTAAAGAGTATTGTTGGGTTAGGTAATGATATTCCTCGCACAAGTAATGTCAAGGCAGTTTTCAAAGTAAGTGGTGATGGTAAAAAACTAAAGGAATTTGTGGTTGAGGATTATGGTGTCCCAAATTATGTCAGCTTGGATATTTCCGGTGTAGATAAATTGTCTTTTGAAATCATCATTAATCAAATCACTATTGGTGTTGCAAACCCTATTCTTTGGACGGCTCAACAAAAGTCCGTAAATGTAGGAAAGTTGACTAATGCTTCAGGTAAGCAACTGTCTCTCATCACTGATTTGCGTCCTTATGCTACTTCCGGTTATCATACTCTCATTTCGCAGAATGATAAGGTTGAGTCTGTGAAAATAAATGGTGTTGAATATACTAATGGTATTGAATTAAATGCTGATATTCAACTTATCGGGCAGGATGAGAGATTTACTTATTTTAACCTCGGAGGTAAATATTCTACTCTTACTTTTGTTGCCGGTCCTAAGGATTCGGATAATGGACAATTAGGTGTTGCTTGGCTTACTATTAAGGGCGACGATAAAATACTGCTTGAAGAGGAGATTGGAGAGGATAATATCGCCAAAGCTTTCACTGTCGACATTAAGAATTGCAACATGCTGTGTATCGCAAGTCAACAATCGAGTGGTTCCAGTCGCCTTGCAGTAGCGGATTTGAAGGTTTATCCCGAAGGAGCGCAATTGCCGAATAATGCTTCGAAAAACGGAGATCAAAGTGAATTCTTAGCGGTTTCAGACAAGGTTAAAGTTCTGCCTGATGTCTGTAAACTTGTGTCAAATATCGAACCTTATGCTGTCGGTGGCGGTATTAGTCGAGAAAATATGGTGTATAATGGTAGCTCTGATTATTACACTTTCTCAATGGGTGGTATACAATTCAACGAAGGATTGATATTCCAGTCTGCTACAAATGTGCTGAATGATAATACCGGGTGTCATGCTGTTTTTAACCTTGAAGGTGAATTTGATTATATCAGTTTTACAACCGGTTGGATTTCAAAATGTGGTGTGTTGAAAAATGATATTCTTGAAATTTATGCCGATAATCAAATGGTTTTCCAAATGCCTTTGATTGCTACTTCTGAAAACCAATATTACGAGGTGCCTATACATAAATGTAGAAAATTATCTTTTATAAAGAAAGGTGTAGTGAGTCTTGATCATCCGGCTTTCGGAGTGGCTGATATTGTTCTTTACAGAGGTAAACCTGTTAAAAACGAACTTTTTGTACACCCAAAACCCGATTGTCCTGATAAAATTGACCTTATCGACTTGTCAAAACCTTATATACATTATGCGTCTTCGCTTAAAGACCATCAATCGGATTTGTTAAAAGATGGTTCCTCTAAAAAGGAGTATTTTACTATGCCTGACGGACAGCGTATTTACAAGGGCTTTGTGCTTGCAACCAGTGTTCATTTCAGCTTTGATATGGGTCCGGGAAGTAATCCGAGTGTAGGTGTTGTTGCCGGTACGTTGGGTGGTTCCGTTATGGTTGGTATGGTTGGTGGTACTGCTATTTCCGCCGTATTTCCTTTTGGCGCTTTAATTGCTCTGGCTGCCGGTGGTACAGCTCACGAATCTTCTTGCGCCGCATTTAATACTTGGGGCGAATATGATTATGTCACTTTTACAGTGGCTTGTTTGAAAAAAGAGGATAATGGTGGCGGATTTTCTTTAAAGAACTCTCCTATCGATACTCTATTAATTGGTGCTGATGGTGAAGTGGTTTACTCTATCGAAGTGCACGACAATATGAAACCTACTACTTATACTGTTCCGATTAATAAGGCACGACAACTGATGTTCTGGCTTCAATGTGGAAATTGGAATTCCGGTATTTTTATCTTTTATGATGTAGTGCTCTCTAAAGGATCGAATATTGCTGTTAATGCTCCTGATGTTAATAAATTAAATTCTTCTGCTGCTGTTAATGCTCCTGTAGAGCCTTATGTCTTTCCTATTGCTCAATTGCCATTCGAACCTATTGAATGGAGCTATCCGAAACGATGTGGAGTGGATGCCGTAGATAATTATTTCTCTGATTGTAAAAAGGTTATTAATAATATCCAAAAATTTTACGAGTCGTTAAACACTAATTATTCATCTAAAGCCGTTTATGTCACTTCTTCTTCAGGAGAATTGTTCCGTGCTGTCAGTATTGTGGATAATGTAGGAAAAGAGTATGATTTTCAGGAAATTATTGATATGAATAATGACGTTATCAAATCTGTTAAGCAGTATTTGAATGTTTTTGTCAATTTGAATGTCAGTAAGGTAAATGCCGGTGTAGGACTTATCGACCTTGGTTTTAATGCTGTTCAATACGGAAAATTGGTGAATAATACCGCTAAGGTTATGAATCTATATAAGAACCAACTCACTCAATTACAGAAACAGAAAGAGAAGGAGAATGAACTTATAAAACAATTGATTTCTCAAGGAATTTCTATTGATGGGGTTCCTTCAAACGACAAAAGAATATTTGTAAAATAATAAAAAAAAGAGCTGCTTTTCGAGCAGCTCTTTTTTTATAGTTTGATATATATCTTCTTCTTATATAAAGGAAGTGCTATTAAGTAACATGTCAGGATAAAACATAATGCAAATATTAATGAACCTAATTTTTCTCCGAATATCGGTACGTTAATATAGTTATATATCAATCCTTTAAGGCTTATCCATGTACCATTGGCTAATGTTATGCCGATATTGGATACCAAATTCGATAAGATGCCTCCCATCACGAATATTGCCATAGGGTTCACTCCGAAGGCCTCAAAGAATCTTGTCGGTTTCGTATATCCTTGTACATCTATTATCCAAAGCAATATTGATAAAAGTAGTGAAGCTAATCCGCATGTTACAAGTGTGTAACTGGAGCTCCATAGAGTTTTATTTATCGGAGTGACGTAGTGCCACAAAAAGCCTAATACCATTATTAATGTACCAAAGATGAATAGTTGTTCCATGCGCTCTTTATTATCTTCAGTAATCAATATATATGACCCGGCCATTACCCCTATCAATACATGTGCAATACATGGTAAGGTGCTGAATAATCCTTCAGGATCAAAGGCAATACCATTGATATGATACATGTGACTTTCTCCTAATATCACGCTATCGATATATGCTATGATATTTTCTGTTGATAAAGTCAAACTTCCTGTGAATAACATTATAATACTGTAACCTAATAGAATACCGAATATGATATAAGGTATATATTTCTTCTTTATAGTAAGCAGTATTAATGATCCACAGAAGTTTACTATTGCCAATCGTTGCAATACACCTAATATTCGCAACTCTTTTAGGTAGTAAAATGCTGACTCATACAATCGTTGAAACCATGAATAATCGGTAGTTTGTGCTAATGACGACATGTGCCGACATGTTAGTCCAAACCAATTCAACAGTAAGCCTATCAGAAATAATAATACCGAGCGTTTTAATAACTTGAGGAATGTATTTCGGTTAAATTGAAAATCAAATTTACTATAACTGATGTACATACTTACACCCATGATGAACATGAAGAATGGAAATACCAAGTCGGTTGGTGTTAAACCATCCCATTCAGCATGGCGCAATGGAGCGTAAATAGATCCCCAAGATCCCGGATTGTTTACCATTATCATACCGGCTATTGTAATGCCTCTTAGTACATCTAATGATAATAGTCGTTGCTTTTGCATATTAGCTTTGTAGTTTTTCCTATTACTTCCGTTACTTTTATCCAACCTGACATCCCGGTTTTACCTCTTTTGAAGGTGTGCATAATACCAATTTGCCGTCGGCATTTACTGCACTTAATATCATGCCGTTTGATACTATTCCTTTCAATTTGCGAGGCTCGAAATTGGCAATAAAAAGTACCTGCGTGCCTACCAATTCTTCCGGATTAGGGTAACTTTGTGCTATGCCTGATACAATAACTCTTTCTCCGGTACCATCATCAATTTTGAATTGGAGCAGTTTGTCGGCCTTTGGCACTTTTGTGCATTCAAGTACTGTTCCTACTCGAATGTCGGTCTTCTCCCAAGTTTCAAAATCTACTTTCTCTTTTATCGGCTCCGGTTTGAAATTATTTTTCTCGTTTTCTATTTTGATATTCTTTAGTCTCTGTATCTGTTTGTCGATTTCCGAATCTTCTATCTTTTCGAATAATAATTCGGCCTTGCCAAGTTCTGCATTCTCTTTGAGTATGTCGATAGAACCCAACATTTCCCAATTAAAATCATTTATCGACAGCATGTTACGGAGTTTTTTAGCTGAGAATGGAAGGAATGGCTCAAAAGCTATAGACAGATTTGCTGCTATCTGTAATGCTAAATGAAGTATAGTAGCAGTGCGCTCCATATCGGTTTTTGCCAATTTCCAAGGCTCTGTATCAGCAAGATATTTGTTTCCTATTCTCGCTAAATTCATAGCCTCTTTTAAAGCCTCCCTGAATTTAAATTGCTCTAAATTAGATTCTACAGAAGCTTTTATCTCCTTGAATTCTTTTATTGTCTCTAAATCATACTCTGTGAGCTCGCCTTTGGCAGGTACTTTTCCATCAAAATATTTTCCTGTAAGCACTATAGCCCTGTTGATAAAGTTGCCGAATATTGCTACCAATTCACTATTATTCTTGGTTTGGAAATCAAGCCAAGTGAAGTCGTTGTCTTTAGTTTCAGGAGCATTGGCGGTAAGTACATATCTCAGAACATCTTGTTTGCCCGGAAAATCCTTTAAATATTCATGGAGCCATACTGCCCAATTGCGGGATGTGGATATCTTGTCGCCTTCCAAATTCAAAAATTCATTGGCAGGAACATTATCCGGTAGAATATAAGAACCTTCTGCTTTTAACATCGCAGGGAACACTATGCAGTGAAATACAATATTGTCTTTTCCAATAAAGTGAATCATTCTTGTGGATTCATCTTTCCACCATTTCTCCCAATCGTTTGGTAATAGCTCTTTAGTATTTGATATATAACCTATTGGAGCGTCAAACCATACATATAGTACTTTTCCTTCTGCACCTTCTATAGGTACAGGTACTCCCCAATCCAAGTCACGGCTTACTGCTCGTGGTTGTAATCCCATGTCAAGCCATGATTTACATTGACCGTATACGTTGGTTTTCCACTCTTTATGGTTTTCCAATATCCACTCTTTTAACCACCCTTCGTGTTTATCTAAAGGTAAATACCAGTGCTTTGTCTCTCTTAATACAGGTTTGGAACCTGATATTGCGGATTTCGGATCGATAAGGTCAAGCGGACTCAAACTTGTGCCACATGCTTCACATTGATCGCCGTAGGCGTTCGGATTTTTGCAATGCGGACAGGTGCCCGTTATGTAGCGGTCGGCCAAAAATTGCTTCGCCTCTTCATCGTAATATTGCTCTGATGTTTTTTCTATAAATTCTCCTTTCTCATAGAGAGTCTTGAAAAAATCAGATGCTGTCTTATAATGTGTTTTTGATGATGTGCGAGAATAGATGTCGAAGGATATTCCGAATTCTTCAAACGATTCTTTTATTATTTTATGATATCTGTCTACTATATCTTGAGGAGTTACACCCTCTTTTTTTGCTTTTATTGTTATGGGTACCCCATGCTCGTCAGATCCTCCGATAAAAAGCACCTCTCTGCCTTTTAATCTAAGGTATCTTACATATATGTCTGCAGGAACGTATACTCCTGCCAAATGACCTATATGCACGGGACCATTTGCGTATGGTAACGCTGTGGTTACCAGCGTTCTTTTATATTTTTCCATCGTATAGTAAAATATCGATTAGTCTAATGTTTCTCTAATAATCTCTGATACTGTCGGGTGTGGGAATACCACTTTTTGTAGTTGATCGACAGTCATTCTTGCACTTATTGCTATACATGCACATGATATCATTTCCGATGCAGGATTGCCAATGAAGTGCATACCGATTATCTGTTTTTCTTTATTAGTGAGTATTTTACATAATCCGTTGCCACCTTCGTTTTCTGCAACAAAACGTCCACTATGTGTCATCGCTAATTTATGTACTTCATACTCTTTACCTTCTTGCTTTAATGCATCTTCGGTAACTCCACATCCGGCAACTTCCGGTGATGAATAGATAACTCCTGGTATGGCATTGTATTCCATTTCATCGTCAATGCCAAGCATGTCATTTACAGCTACTTGACCTTCACGAATTGCTGTGTGTGCCAATAATGAAAATGCAGTTACATCTCCGGCTGCCCATACGTTGGATGCGGATGTCCTCATATGTGTATCTACTTTGATACCATTGCGGTATGGCTCCAGATTCAATGCTTCTATTCCTTCGAGATTAGGCTTTCTTCCTACACACAATAATATATTGCTTGACTCTATTTTGTGCTCTCCTTCCGCATCGGAATATGTCACACATCCAGTGGCTACATTGAGTACTTTTGATGATAAGTGGAACTCTACACCTTTGTGTTTTAACTCTTCTCTTAACATCGCCGCTATCTCTGAGTCAATACCCGGTAATATTTCAGGAGCCATCTCTATTACGGTAATTTTAGATCCGAATGTGGCAAAAAGACAGGCAAATTCTATGCCGATTACTCCTCCACCTATGATGGTTAGTGACTCCGGTACTTCTTTTGTCTCTAATGCTTCTGTTGATGTCCAATAACTTGCAGTGTCTACTCCCGGAATTGGCGGTATCGCTACTTTAGAGCCTGTACATACCAATAATTTCTCTGCTGTGTATTCTGTTTCTCCGCATAAAATGGTGATGATGCCATTCTCATTTTTTACCACATTAGCGGTTCCTGTTATTACTGTTACATTATTGTTTGTCATCTTGGAACGGATACCTGCGTTTAATTTGCGGATAATCTTGTTCTTACGAGATACTATTTTGTCGTATTCAAATGTTGGATTTTCTACTTTTATTCCATATTTAGAGCCATTTACTGCATTGTAATATAGCTTTGATGAGTATAATAATGTCTTTGTCGGTATGCAACCTACGTTAAGACATGTTCCTCCTAAAGCGGATTTTTCAAATAAAACTACTGATAATCCTTTCTTTGCTGCTGTAGCCGCTGCATCATATCCGGCAGGGCCTCCTCCAATAATTGCTAAATTATAATTCATGATATATGTTTTTTTTATTATTATTCTATCTGTATCGTATTCGTTGACCAATGCGTAATATCGAAGTCTCTTTTATCTTGTTTAATCTGCATAACTGCTTTACCGTAGTATGATATTTTTTTGCTATATGAGATAGCGTATCCCCTTGTTTTACTTTGTGATAAGCAGCTTGACTGAGGGAGTTAAGCTCTTTGACGTGAGTGTATGTTCCTGCTTTTGTGAGAAGATAACAACTGTCGTTGGAGTTGATTGTCTTTGTCTCAAAATTAATTAGTTTTGTGGGGTTAAAAGCATTTCCAAGAAAACGAGTTTCAAAATGTAGATGAGGACCTGTTGAGCGACCTGTACTACCGCCTAATCCTATCGGATCTCCGGCTTTTACTATGTCGTTAGTTTTTACAAATACTCGAGTCATATGTGCATATACGGTCTCTAAATAATTGTCATGTCGGATTACTACATAATGCCCGTAACCTCTTGATTCGTAGTCTACTATTCTGATTTTTCCACTAAAAGCGGCATATATCGTGTCGCGATATTGTATTCCTAAATCTATGCCGTAGTGATATCTCCAACCTCGCATACCGAAGGGTGATGTTACTCTATTGCTCATAGTAGGGTAGTGAAATTCTCTACAATCTATAAGTACCGAATCCGGCATCGAGTCGATAGATACTTTATATGGATTCATTCGCACCGAAGTCCATATATAATTGTATATCTCATGTGCGGGAAAGGACTCTTGAAGTGAATCGGCTTCTATGTCGATACTCAAACTGTCGATAACCTCTAATGTGTCAGGATTTCCTATGTAATACTGTGTGTTTATAGAATATAAAAATGTGGTATTGATTGGTAATGATAATATCAGTGTAAATATGATGTGTCTTAATTTCATAGTCATTCTTATTTCAAATTTCAATTCACAAAAATCGTGCAAATTTACTCATTTTTTTTTATTCTCCCTAATTTCTATTCGATTTTTTCTTTAAAACAGCTCTTTCAGTTTCACTTTTTTCTTAGTAAAGGACTCTGAATAAAAAAAATGATAAAATAAGGCGACAATTCCTTTGTAAATTCAAAAATTATGCATAAATTTGCACCGTGATATGTTATAAAGATTTTTTAATGTCTTTATTTGTAATATTAATGATTATGTATTGTCTAAGTAAAATATTATATTCTATGCAAAGTCCTCGATTAAAAGGATTGTTAGTTGCCATATTGTGCACGCTATCCTATACATTCTCAGTAGCACAGATTACAACAGTGCCGTATTTTGAAGGATTTGAAGATTCAACTACCTATAGTAGTTGGAATTTGGATGATGTGAGATGGAATATTGCATCTCCTGCCAATAAATGGTTTATTGGTACTGCCACCTCTTTTGCAGGCTCACACAGTATGTATATAAGTGTCGATGGATCCACTACTACTTATAGTGGTACGGGTGTTACTCGTGTCAGTAAGCAATCTTTTAATCTTCCTGCCGGAAGTTATGATTTGAGTTTCGCATGGAAGTGTAATGGTGATGGTACTGATGCATTATATGTTTTTTGGATTCCTGAATCCCAAGGTTTACAAGGTAGTACATCCGAATTGAGTACTGCAAATGTTACAAGTGCTCTTGAAGTTACTGTTGATGGAGCAAAAAGTAAGGCTTTGAAAAATAGTACTACTTGGAAAATTGCTACAGCCACAATTCAATCTACCGGTGTGCCGATGAAGCTTTGCTTTGTTTGGTCTCAAAATGGTAGTAATGAAGGAATGCCTCCGGGATGTGTAGATAATGTTCAAATCGCAAAACCTAATTGTAAACCAAGTAATATTACTGCTGTGGTTCAAGGAAAGGATGTTGTGGTTTCTTGGTCAGGTACTGCAAATTCTTACGAAGTTGAATATCGTCCGTTCGGCTCTTCTACATCTACAGTTAAAAGAAATATTACCGGTAATTCCGTAACTTTGCCAAACTTAGGTGAAGGTGTTTATGATATTATGGTTAGAGGTCTATGTCCTCCTGATACTAGTATGTGGGTTGTTAAAACCAATATTCTTATTTATGACCCTCTTGCTCACTGTTTGGACTTTATCGATCTCGACGCTGCCGAATGTAGATATGGTACTTTTGCAAACCCTCATCAAACTCTTGGAAAAGTAGACTATGGTCCTAATAGTACCCAATCTCGTCATACCGTTAATACAGACCCTACTGCTACAGACCCTAATACTAACGGCGGCTTGACTACAATCCCTCCGGGAGAGGTGGTCTCTATCCGTCTCGGAAATTCAGATACCGGTGCTCAAGCTGAGAGTATTACCTATAATTATACTGTGGACTCCGGAGCTAAACAAATTCTTATTCTGAAATATGCCGTTGTTTTGGAAGACCCTAATCACGGAGCTTCAGAACAGCCGAAGTTTACTCTCGAGTTGCTCGATGAAAATGGCCGTCAGCTTGACCGTTGCGGAGTGGCTAACTTTATCGCTTCCGCTTCTTTGCCGGGTTGGCATAGAGAACAAAACAATTATGATGTTGTTATGTGGAAAGACTGGACTACTACCGGTGTGAACCTTACTCCTTATGCTGCTAATGGTTCTAAAAATATTAAAATCCGTCTTACTACTTACGACTGCTCTCAATCCGGTCACTTCGGTTATGCTTATTTCTCACTAAACTGTGCCGATGCAAAAATTTCCGGTATCTCTTGTGGTGCCGTAGCTACAGCAAGCGTTTCCGCTCCTATCGGTTTCAATTATGAATGGACTAAAGCTTCCGACCCTAACACTGTAATTTGTACTACTAAAGAGTTGAGCGTTACTTCTACCGATACCTCTTTATATTATTGTAAAGTGATTTCGCAAGATGACCCTACTTGTAACTTTACACTTGAAGCAAACCTCTTGCCTAACTACCCTAAAGCTCGTTTCGTACCTAAATGGACTCCAAAAGATTGTAAAAACTATATTACATTCCAAAATTCCAGTGCAATATGGACCGATCGTGGTGAAACAGGTAAAAAATGTGAAACTACTTATTGGGATTTTGGTAATGGTCAAAAAGTTACAGGCGTTGAAAGTCCGGTAGTTGAATTCCCTAACGAAGGTGGTACCTTTACCGCTAAATTGATAGTGGGTATGTCTGACGACCAATGTCAAGATTCCCTTTTAGTACAATATACAGTACCGGCTATTAAACCTACTAATGACACTATTTTAGCTAAAATTTGCTATGGTCAAGTGTATCTTTTCGATGGTAAACGTCTTAATAGAACAGGTATCTATGAAAGTAGAAACAAAAACGTTGGCGGTTGCGACTCTATCGTTGTCCTCGACCTCGAGGTGGTAGCTCAACTCGAAACAGAAATTTTCGATACTATTTGCGCCGGCGAAACTTATACTCTTAATAATCAAACTTACTCTAAAACCGGTACTTACAAGGCTACAGTACAAACTGCTTCCGGTTGTGATAGCGTTACTATTGTAAATCTATTCGTTTACGATCCTGTAGAGTTTAATTATACTGTAAAAGATGAAGATACCGGTCCTCAAACAGGTGAAATTATTATAACGGATACACTTACTACTTGGACTCGTGAAGTGAATGGTGTGCCGGGTGGTAGCCTCGATAGTCTCGTTGCCGGTGTATATGAAGTGGTTTACATTAATGAGAATGGATGTAGAAGTAAACCGGTTCGTATTGAAGTTAATAGACAATGTCTCGTAGGTAACTTTGGCGCAGTACCTAAAGTTTGTGCCGATGACTCTTCGTTCCAAGTTCAATTCGACGTTGTTGAAGGTGCTTATTCTTCATATAATTTGAGATTTGACGCCGATGCTAAAGCAGCCGGTTTCACAGATGTTGATAGCTTACCTAATAATGGAATTGTCGAAATAGAAGTACCGGAAAGTGTACGCCCTAATACATATAAAGTAAGAGTAGACTTCGTTGACCCTACTTGTGGCGAACATCCGGAAGTTCTCGAATTTGATATATTGTACTCTTCTGCTATTATGGCTCAGAAATTCAATGATGTTATCGCTCTTTTGAATAGTAAATATAATGGTGGTTACGATTTCGTAAGTTATCAGTGGTATAAAAACGGACAGCCGATTTTAGACGCTACTCATTCTTATTTATATATTGGTCCTGAAGAGACTTTGAATATTAATGATTCTTATAGCGTTTCTGTTGTTCGTGCCGGTGAAACTAAGGCTATTATGAGTTGTGAATTAATCCCAACTACACACCAAGATCAACATCCTTATATTAAACAAAATATAGCAGGAGTAAGACAAAATTTACCTATTCCTCCTTCTTCAGAGAATGGTGAAGCTATATGGTGGAGCGTTAGTGGTCAAATGATTGAACGTGCACCTATCAATGCTTATGATGAGTATATCATTACTCCTTATCAACAGGGTGTTTATATCCTTGAATTACGCTATAGTGATTCTCGCGAATTATATAAAGTATTTGTAAAGTAAATGAGATTCTTAACATTGCAGAATGAAACTTTTATCTAAACTTAAATTGTCGTTGTTGCTTGTAGTTATTTGCATAGCACAATTGTCAGCACAACGTGGAGCTCCAAGCTTTCCGGAATTCCATTATATATCTCTCTCTTTGAGTGGTGGATATTCCAGCCTTTTTTCAAATTTCGAAAATACTAAAGTTCCAGGTATGGCCGGAGCTACTTTCGGTATTGGATATGAATATCGTTATCGGTCTCTTTATCTAAGCCTCGGCGTCGAGGGTCAGTTTATCTCTTCTCGTCTCGCTCCAGGTGTAGATACCATACATGCTTCTATGTTTGATACCGAAGGCGAGAAAATGACCTATCATTATGCTCTCGATAAATGGTATGACGACCAAATGGGGGTTTATGTCAATATTCCTTTTATTATCGGTTTCAATCTTCATGGATTTTATATGGGCGTTGGTGCTAAAGCCGGTATGAATTTGTGGGGTTCTACTTCATCTAAATTGAAATATACCACTTCTGCTACTTACGATAGATTTATGGATGATTTCGTAGAAATGCCTAATCACTTCTATACTGACTATGTGTCAAAAAGTGATAAGTATCCTCTTGCACTTAAACCTAATGTAGCTGCTATTTTTGAAGTCGGTTATGATATTTTGAATATACCTCAGGGCAAAAAACAAATTCCTTTAGTATTGAAATTAGGTGCCTATGCTGAATATGGTTTTATGAATGTATTTACAAAAGTTCAACCTCAACCTACTTTCACTTTTGATGGTACCGACCCTTCTATAATTCATATTACCCCTTATTATGTTGGTGATAGAGTATTGGCTCAGGCTAAAGCACCTGTTGTAAATCCATTCTATATCGGTGTAAAAGCTGCTTTATTATTCCAACTCCCTGTTCCTCAAAAATGTCACTGCTTGCAGACAGAACGTGGTGCTTCTTGGCGTAATAATGCTCCTGATGTTACTCGTAAACAAAATAAACGTGCTAAAAAGACTTATAAAAAAGAGGGTATTAAGTAATTATTATTCCTCTTGATAAAAAAAGTCGCTTCTAAATTTAGAAGCGACTTTTTTTGTTATAATAATGCTCTTTATTTTATCATGTCAAATCCGCAATATGGTACGAGTACTTCAGGAATCTTAATACCTTCTGGAGTTTGATTATTCTCTAATAATGCAGCTACTATTCGTGGTAATGCAAGTGCAGAACCGTTTAATGTGTGGCATAATTCAATTTTTCCTTCAGAATTTTTATACCTACATTTAAGTCTGTTTGCTTGATAACTTTCAAAATTAGATACAGAACTAACTTCTAACCAACGCTCTTGGGCTGCAGAAAATACTTCAAAATCGAATGTTATAGATGATGTGAAACTCATATCTCCTCCACATAAACGAAGTATTCTATAAGGTAACTCTAATTTGCATACCAAACTCTCTACATGAGCAATCATCTCGTCAAGGCTTTCATAAGAGTGCTCCGGAGTATCTATTCTGACTATCTCTACTTTGTTGAATTGATGAAGTCGATTTAATCCTCGTACATCTTTGCCATAAGATCCTGCTTCGCGACGGAAACAAGCTGAGTATGCACATAATTTTTGTGGTAAATCTTTTTCCGATAATATCTCATCTCTAAAGATATTTGTTACCGGAACTTCTGCTGTCGGTATCAAATACAAATTATCTAAATTGGCATGATACATTTGTCCTTCTTTGTCAGGTAATTGTCCTGTTCCATAACCACTGGCTTCGTTTACTACGTATGGTGGCTCTATTTCGAGATAACCGGCATTGCGAGCTTCATCTAAAAAGAAGTTTATCAACGCTCTTTGTAGTCTTGCTCCTTTCCCCTTATATATAGGGAACCCGGCTCCGGTGATTTTTACACCCATTTCAAAATCAATAAGGTCGTACTTCTTTGCAAGTTCCCAATGTGGTAGTGGAGTAAAGCCGTTGAATTCAGGATTTTTACCGCCCATCTTCTCTACTTTATTGTCATTCGCACAAGTGCCTTCCGGTACAGTTTCGTTTGGTAAATTTGGTACTTGTAATAAAATATTTCTTATTTCAGTTTCACAATTTGTAATCTTTTCTTGTAACTCTTTGGTTTGTTCTTTTAATTGTGATACCGTTGCTTTTATAGTATCAACTTCCTCTTTTTTACCGGCTTTCATTAATGCTCCGATACTCTTGGAATTTTGATTGATTTGGGCTAATAAAGCGTCGTTTTTTTGCTGTGAGTTGCGGCGCTCTAAATCTAATTCTATTACTCTATCAATCATTTCTGCTGCCGGAGCAAAATGTTTTTTACCTAATCGGCGAACCACCTCATCGCGATTCTCCGTAATCATTTTTAATGTTAACATATCTCGTTATTTTTATTTGGTTTCTTCAATTTTATTTGGCAAATATTCGGATTGAATATTTGTCATAGAATTATATATACTGCTCGTTACATTAGGATTCATCTTCTCTAATGTTTTTATTAGCACTTTGATTTCATCCCTTTTGCTCTCTTTTTCATAAGGGCAATTCTTTACTTGCTTTTTATAATTATGCTCATTGGAAAGCTCAATAATCTCTTGCTCGCGAAGTAATATCAATGGTCTAATTATCGTTACGTTATAATTCTTCATTACCAATTTAGGTGGCATTGTGCTGAATGTACCTTGATATATCTGATTCATTAGCAAGGTCTCTATTGCATCATCTTTATGGTGCCCCAATGCTATTTTATTGCATCCATTTTCTTCTGCAATCTTAAAGAGTTGTTTACGCCTAAACCATGAACATAGAAAGCATTGATTCCTATTCTTTTTCGTATCTTCTTGTATTGATATTTCTGAAAGAATGAACTTAATATCGTGGTCTTGACAAAAATTCTTTAAGTATTCTATGTCTGATTGATACCCGATGTTCTTGATGTAAATATGGCATGCAATGACCTCTATTTTTGGCTTGTATATCTTCTGTCTGTTAGCAAGTACCTCTACCAATGCCAAAGAATCTTTCCCTCCGGAAAGACCAATCAATATTTTATCGTTATCTTCAAGCATTTCATAGCCTTTCATGGCTTTCCCTGCTTTACGAATTATTGTGTCGTAAATCATTATTTAAGTAGATCCGGTCGTAATTTTGCTGTTCTTTCCAATGATATTTCGTGCTCCCATTCCGATATCTTTCTCTCGTTTCCGCTCAATAATATCTCTGGAACTTTCATCCCTCTATAATCAGATGGTCGGGTGTAAACGGGTGGAGATAGTAAATTGTCTTGAAAAGAATCGGATAATGCCGACTGTTCATCTCCTATCGCCCCCGGGATTACTCTTACTATCGCATCTGTTATTATTGCTGCTGCCATTTCTCCTCCGGTAAGAACGTAGTCGCCTATAGATATCTCTTTGGTTATTAATGTATCTCTAACTCTTTGATCTATCCCTTTATAGTGACCACATAGGATTATGATGTTATTTAACATACTCATCCTGTTTGCCATCGGTTGGTTAAAGGTTTCTCCATCAGGAGCAGTAAATATTATTTCATCATAACTTCTTTCGGATTGTAACGCTTCTATACATCTGAATATCGGGTCACATTGCAGCACCATTCCTGCTCCGAATCCGAATGCATAGTCATCAACTCTTTTATGTGGATCTGTGGTATAATCGCGTAAATTATGTACATGTATCTCTACCAAGCCCTTCTCCTGCGCGCGCTTTAATATTGAGCATGTCAAAGGCCCTTCAAACATTTCCGGTAATACTGTGATTATATCAATTCTCATATAGCGTTTCTTGCTCTTTATTTTAAGGTGCAAAGTTACTACTTTTTTTATTATTTTGTAATATCTTTGCTCCCTTTCTTTTTTTAATGAGTTCTTTTTATTGTAAATCCTTTTTGCCGTATTTGACAAATGATATTATGATGAATATTATGCTATATAGTAGCCATAATATTAGCATGTCGCCATTTATCGTACCATTGGAAATTATTTCCGAGGCTTCGGAATATCCAAATGGAGTTATGTATTTTAATATTTCGGCTTTGTCACTTATGTTGGCTATTATATTCACAAAGTAGAGTACAATACTTATTCCTATATATTTCCTCTTGATTTACCATAAGATTTAGTGAGGTTTTTTTGTGAAAATAGCGTTCATGTGTTTTGATTTAGATATTGTTGTTTATTATCTCTAATAGTTTTTTTATAGCTTCTCCTTCCGGTATGTTTTTTACAATACATTCTTTTCCTTTATAGAGTGATACTTTCCCAAATCCGGCTCCTATATAACCGTAATCAGCATCCGCCATCTCTCCCGGTCCGTTTACTATGCATCCCATTACGGCTATTTTTAATCCTTTTAAATGTTTGGTGGCTTTTTTTACCTCTTTTACCCTTTCCGGTAAGTCGAATTTTGTGCGACCACAACTCGGACAAGAGATATATTCAGTTGTACTGAATCTGGCTCTTGTAGATTGTAATATTTGGAAACTCGTTTCACATACCTCTTCTTCTGATATTGCTCTGTTTTCATTATTTATATAAATACCATCAATAAGCCCGTCAATTAGTAAGCCTCCAAAATCTATTGCACTTTTTATTTGTAGTAGACTTAGATTGTTTTCATTATATCTTTTTGTTACTATGATTGGGTTGTAAATATTATTTTTCGATAGTATTTCAATACCTAACCTTATTGTACCAATGAAATTGTGTTCCTTTGTAGTGAGGAATATTATTTGTTCCGGATCTGTTTTTAATAGTTCTAATGTTGATGTGTCGATTTTTTCTACTTCAAGTAATACTTTATTCGGTATATTATCTATAGTATAATCTTCATGTATCTCGGTGTTGTTAGCTTTATTTGTAACTACGATAGGAACATTTTCTCCTCCGATATTGTGTATTTCATTACTTTTTCTTTTGTTATATGATGTTCTTCTCGACAGTTGCTTAGGTTGTATTGTTGTAGAATAATTGTATGTGTTAATATATTCTACAATATTTTTTGCCACAGGGATTTCCGCTTCCGGGGCTTCTGATAATGACACTCTAATAGTATCTCCAATGCCTTCACTTAGTAATGTTCCGATTCCTGATGCCGATTTTATGCGACCTTCCGTATCGCTTCCCGCTTCTGTTACTCCTAAATGGAGCGGGTAGTTCTTGCCGGATTTTTCCATCATTTCTACAAGCATACGTACTGCATATACCATTACTCTTGTATTTGATGCTTTTATTGATAAAATAAGGTTATAGAATTCTGCTTCTTCGCATAAGTCTATGAATTCCATACATGATTTTGCAAGTCCCAATGGTGTATTGCCGTATTTACTTACAATTCTTTTTGATAGAGAACCATGATTAACTCCGATTCTAACACAAGTGTTGTGTTGTTTACAAATATCTAATAATGGAAATAATTTTTCTCTAATCTTATTTATCTCTTCCGCCCATTCCTTTTCAGAATATTCTCCCTCTTTACTACTAACAAAATTACCGGGATTAATTCTGATTTTTTCTACAAGTTTTGCTGCTGTTTCAGCTACATGTGGGTTAAAATGAATATCTGCCACCAATGGGGTGGTGTAACCTTCCGATTGTAATTTGTTATGAATAATACCTAAATTTTCTGCTTCTTTTGTTCCTTGGGTAGTATATCTCAGTAGCTCTGCTCCTGCTTCTATACAACTTTTTGCTTGTGATACAGATGCTTCTATGTCATTTGTATCAGTATTGGCCATTGTTTGTACTCGGATAGGATATTCGCTGCCTATTCTTATCGATCCTACCGTTATGCTTTTTGTTTCTCTTCGAATGCTATTCATATTTATGATATTTTCAATGGATTATATGCCTCTGTATTTATGTCCTCTTTTATATCTTGTTTTGGATATATGATTAGGAAATTTGTTTCAGAAAAATATTTATTTAAATAGTGTGGTATTTTGTCGAATAGGGAGTTGTATGATATAGTTGATTTCCTGGCTGTTATGACTGCCAACGCGTCGTGCTTATTTATCTCTTTTGTTATTATCAAAAAGTCTTCCCACGCTGATAATTCCCTAAATTCTACATTAGTAAATTCATAATTATCACACAATTGTTCTATTGTCTTTTTTGTTAATTCGTTTGTAAAAAATAATGCTTTTATACTTAGTTGTACACATATATTGTAAATGCGATCAAACCATAAGGTGAAACCGGCTTCATTCTCTGCATTGTTTGGTACTGCTACTACAACTCTATGTAAACTGTTTAGCGGCTTTTTTGTACTTGATATTATGAGGTTTTGATTAAATGTAGAGTTTATCAGTGATGTTGTTGTAGACCCTAGGAATGTGTCTACAATATTGGCTTTTTGATGTATACCTATTACTATATCTGAGATTCCTTTTTCATTTGCTGTCTCTACAATACAATTGGCTACATTGAAGTCTGATTTAACAATTGGCTCTAATACATTTTCTGTTGCTGATGCGATTTTCATCGCTTTATCCATCAGTTTTGCTGATGTTTCAGTGTAATTGTTTTGATGTATTTGCAATGCAAAAAGCGAATTTCTCTCTTCTTTAGGCTTTATTAAGTTGCTGATATCTATTAATAAAGGCATTGTTTGAGGATTACTTATTGGTATAAGCACTTTTGGAATACCTACTTTTTGCCTATTAATATCTCTTTTTGCTTCTGATATAGCTATTTTTCTTGAAGCATGCTCTGTTACTACCGAGCTTATTGTACATGTAAGTAAAATCATTACTACAGTACCGTTTAATACAGCGCTGTTTATTAATCCTATTTGATATCCTATCATTGCAGCTGCTAATGTTGCTGCCGCTTGGGCTGCACTTAGTCCAAAAATTAAATTACCTTCGTCCTTACTTAAATGTGATGTAATTTGCGTCATTTTGGCAGGTATCCATTTTGTAACGATAGCTATTATGGTCATTATTATCGCAACCCATATTGAGTGTAAATCCGTAACAAATGCTCGTAAATTTATTATCATTCCTATCCCTATCAAAAAGAAAGGAATGAAGATAGCATTTCCTACAAATTCTATTCTATTCATTAATGGCGAGATATTCGGTATTAACCTATTTAATATTAGTCCTGCAAAGAATGCTCCTAAAATTCCTTCCAATCCCGCCCATTGTGCAAAAAGGGATGCAATGAAAATTATCGTTAATACAAAGATGTATTGTGACGTTCCGGTACTTAATTTTTGAAGGAAAAATTTTGATATTTTCGGTAGTATTAAAAATACTATGATGCTGAATGTTATTGTGGATAAAATAAATTTTATCCAATATCCAACGCTCATAGTGCCTTTTGTTGTGGCAATGACTACTGCTAATACTATTAATGATGCCGTTACAGTAATAATCGTTCCGGCTATTGTGATGCTGATACTCTTGTTTTTGACTATGCCCATTCTGCTCACGATAGGGTAGGCGATAAGTGTATGACTGGCATACATACTTGCTATTAGTATCGCTTCTGTCCAACTTACATTCAGTAAATATTTATTACATACCGACCCTATTATCATCGGTATGATGAATGTAAAAATACCGAATATTATGCCTGAAGTTTTGTTTTGTTTAAAGGTGACAAGGTCTATCTCAAGTCCTGCTTGAAACATGATATATAAGATGCCTACTTTCCCAAATAATTCAAAACTCTTGTCATAGTCGAGTATATTCAACCCGTGTGGGCCAAGTATCATTCCGGCCAATATCAACCCTATTATGTGCGGTATCTTTATTTTGTTTAGTATTGGTGCACATAATATTATCAATAACACTATTAGAAATATTTCAATAGGGTCTGTTAATGGTAATGTAGGTAAGGATATAAAGGGTTGATTCATAGAATATTTTTATTATATTGCAAATTTACAAATTTTTCTTTAGATATTCGTCTTATTTTTTATTTTTTTCATTGTCCTTTATGTGTAAAAAACGGCACATATCAAGTTGTTACTTGGTATGTGCCGTTGATTGTTATATTATTTTTCTTAATTCTTTCGATTAATAATATTTATATCTATAGTCTTTAATATTAGCTGCTTTTTTAAGCGTTTCTATAGAAAGTCTTGGAATCATATATCTCTCTCTTGCGTTAAGCATTACCATTTCTTCTTTTTCATTATATTCTTTTTCATTGCTTGTTCTGTCAATTACTTTGAATACAATTACACCGGCATTTCCTTTTAGAGCTTCAGATTCTTTATTTAATTCCATATCTTGTACGCGAGCAAAAACACAAGGTTCGTTTCCTAAAGACCCTGAATAATTAGATGCAAAATTTACGTTATTTATAGTGTCGGTAGTATAATTTTCTCCTATTAATTGAGCTATATTTTTTCCTTCAGCTTCTTTAATAAGAATCTCTGCTTTTTTATCTTTTCTGATTTCTGCCATCAAGATATCTTTTACATTGTCAAGTTCTTGGTAGCCTTCTTCAAAAATATTTATTATAGCTACTGCCATTATGTAGTTATCTACTTCGAAAACATCACTTACTTTTCCCGGTTTGTTTTTATAAATCCAACGTACCGCTTCTCTTGCATGTACAATATTGTTAATCATGCTTGAATTTATGCCTACGTTCATTGCAGTAATTACTTCGTAATTGTTTTCTTTTGCATTTGCTTGGAATTTTTCAGTAATATTATTAGCAACTACGTATTCTTTTAATTTATTGTACAAATCACGTTGTGTTTCAGAAGAAGCATCTAATTTTTGAACAATAACAGCGAGTTTTACTTTCTCAACTTTCTCTTTTACGTCGTTGATGATAAAGAGGTTGATGTCATTGCCGTTATTAATTCTGAATGTTTTACCTACAGGTAATGTAAATGCATTATCACATATTTCTTTGTCAACACCTAATTCGCTAATCCAACCGATTTCACCACCATTTGCTGCAGTTTGTGTGTTCATAGAATGAGTTTTTGCTAATTCGGCAAAGTCGGCACCTTGTTTTAATGCATTCTCTATGCTATCAGCTAAAGCTAATGTTGCCTCAGCACTCTCTCTATGTAAATAGATGTGACTGAGTTTTACAGAATCAGGACGTAATGTAGCATTTTCTACAATACGAGCCATTTTAAAGCTTTGCTCTTCTTTATTGAAAATTGGACCATATACACTATCTTTTCCGGATGTAAATGAAAATTCAATAAAGTCTTTATCAATTTGATCTTTAGTTAGATATTCGTTTCTATATTGTACGTCTGAATTTTCATTCGTTACAGCTGCAATCTCTTCTGTTGTAGCAAATTCTTCTTTTATTCTGTTGATTTCGGCTTCTGCTTTTTGATAATCTTCAGTAGATGGAGCAATCTCTACAGCGATATATGCTACTTCTGCCGCTTGGTTTTGTTTATAATGCTCTTTCTTTTTGTTGTATAATGCTAAAATTTCTTTGTCTGATACCTCAATTGTTGAGTCTGCTATTGCAAAGTAATCTTTTTTGGCATATACTACTGTAGATTGAGTTTTATTGGCTTCGAAAGCATATTCCGCTTCCAATTTGTTGGTAACAAATAACTCTTGGATTAAACCATTATATTTTTCTTGTAGACGATTGGTTTTTATACTGTTCTCCGTGTATCTCCAGTATGTGCGGAAACGATTGATATCATCATAAGACATTTGTTGAGTTAATGCCTCATCATCTATTTGTGCCAAGAAATATTTTACGTTATTCGGGTCGAATTGTCCTTGAGCATTCATGAACATACGACTGCTTGACAAGATAGGGGAGATGTGAGTACCTATGATCATATCTTCCAATTCATCTTTTGTAATAGTCATACCAATATTTTCGCATTCATCTGAAAGAACTTTTTCGTTGATGGTATTATTCCATACCATTTCACGGATTTGCTCTGAAATGTCTTCGTTTATATTGGTGCCATATTCCAATTTGATTACTTCAGAAAGTTCATTAATTTTAGGGTCGTAATCCGTAATTTTAATCTTGTCTCCGTTTACTTTAGCTACATTGGCTTTCATCTGATTAAAATAAGTAGACCCTGAATTTACAAAATCTCCAATGATAAAAATTAATAAAGCAGCACCTACTACAATTAAGAGTAGAACACCTTTACTTCTGATTTTCTCTAATGTTGCCATTTTTATTTTATGTTATCGTTTTTATTATTTACTTTTTTCTATATCAGACTGCGAAGTTACAAAAAAAAATTTATTTAACTGCATTTTTTGTTCCACAATTTCATCGATGCTTGATGAGGGGTATTTATTCGTTGTTTTTCATATAGTTAACTTCACAACGTCTATTCTGTTATTGTGGGCTTGAAGTACTTTAAAGGTATATTTTCCTATTTTTATTGTCTCATTTAGTTTTGGAAAGTTCTGATAATTGTGTAGAATAAAGCCCGCTATTGTTACATAGTTATCACTCTCGGGTATGTCTAAATTATATTTTTGGTTTATTGTGTCAATTTCCAATCGACAAGAAAAAATGAATTCTTTGTCGTTTAATTGTTTTGATATATATGCTTTACTATCGTGTTCGTCTTCTATTTCTCCGAAAATCTCTTCCATTATATCTTCCAATGTGACGATTCCTGCCGTGCCGCCAAATTCATCTACTACTACCGCTATGCTTTTTTTATCTTGCATAAAGGTGTCCATTAGTTTATTTGCAGCCATTGTTTCCGGTACTATTGATATCGTTCTTACATAATCATGCCAATTTTGGGGCTTTTTAAAAAGGTCGTTTGAATGAAAATATCCTACTATATTGTCAATATTACCTTTGTAAATGAGTATTTTGGAATATCCTGTTTCCATAAAAGTATTTTGCAAGTCCTCGAGTGTCGTTCCTTCATATGGTAACGCTATAATCTCTGTTCGAGGTATTGCACAATCTCTTAGTTTAACATCCGAAAAGTCTAATGCATTTTGAAATATCAATACATCATTTTCGATGTTATCTATATTACTCGTCTCTTCTATTGTTTCGCTGATTAAATTATCCAAGTCTACTTTGTTTAATTCCTCATTATTTTTATTTGGATTGTATAACTTGAAGAGACGTAAAATATTTTTTGATAAGAAGGTGGCAAATATTGTTATTGGATACAATATTATGTAAATGAGAAAAATAAATGGTGCTAAAATGTTGAGCCAAAAGTTTGGATTGGCTTTAAATAATGTTTTTGGAATAAATTCTCCGGTTATCAATACAATAATTGTGGAAAGTATTGTTTGTACTAACATTATCAAGAAGGAGTTATGGATAAATGTAGATAATGGTCCTTCCAAGATTTTTGCCATTTCTATACCATAGATTACTAATACTACATTATTGCCTACCAACATAGTGGAAATGTAGTGGTCATTATGTTTATAGAAATATTCTATTATTCCGGAGGATATTTTATGTTTCTTTTTCTCTATTTCAAATCTTAATTTATTCGACGAGACAAAAGCTATTTCCATTCCGGAAAATAATGCGGAAAAAATTAATGTTGTGATTATGATAATATAAGCTTCCATATTACTCTTTGTCTATCGGTATGACTCCTTTAGGTCGTCGTATTACATATTTTGTAAATGTTTGATTTGATTCAAATCCAACCCCTTCTATTATTTTATCTTTTTGTATTATTTTTATTGCAGAATCGCTGTATACTTTCTCTTTTTTTTGATCCCAATACAGTTCATTCGTATAAAATTCTTCTCCGCTTAAATTCACCGCTTTAACGTTGTTATTGAGTTTCCATAATTCTATCTTGTTGTAATAGATTGCTTTGTTGCATTCCACTTCAGCATCTATTGATAGGTCGGAAGCAAATCTTTCAAATCGAATTCCTATAGGGAAATCCCAATATGGTGTATCTTTTTTATCGAATACATCCCATTTGTTTGTAAATATTCTATATCTGATTATTCCGGAATCAGAAATGATTGTAGTGATACTATCTGCAGTTATTTGTGGAAGGTTTTTTCTGTCTGTCGTAGCGATTGTTTTCGTATTATTATTGCTACAAGAAATAAAAATAGACGTAGCAATTGATATTATTACAATTGCTACATCTATTTTATTATGTATAGGGTTGTTTATCATTATTTAGATCGTACGGTAGTACTTTCATTCACCCATCCCCCTACGTAATATGATTTACCTTCTTGTAAATCAGGGTGCATAAAGGTCTCTTCTTTGGTTGGGAAGTAAGAGCTGTATGAGCGGATAAGACTATTGATTTGATTTAATGATTCTTCGTTAGTCTCAATATTTCTTGCTTTTATAAATTGGTCTACAGCAGCCCAATATTTTGCTTTAGCTAATGTAGGGTCGTCTGATACGGAAGCTTGTGCATAGGCTAATCCTAACATTACATATGGTGCACTTACATTTGGATTTTTTTCTATGGAAGCTTTACAGTTTTCTCTTACTTTTGAATATTGTTTTAACTTGTTGTATACTTGAGCCAATCTCATATAATTGTCAGCAATATCTTCGTTGTTGTCTGCTAATGCTATTGCTTCCGTGTAATATTTGATGGCATTTTCGTAGTTGTTTTTTGTATAACTCATATTACCGAGACCTGTTGCTGACTCTGCAGATGGTTGTATGTTGTGAGAATATGTTGCTGCTTGGAAGTAGGCTTCTTGTTCTACACATTTCATTCGTTTGAAGAGTCGCATTGCATTTTTTAAATATTCTGCATTGTCTTTATTGGCTACGATATTTGGAAGGAATACTTCATTCATCTTGTTGCAATCTGCTACACCTGATGAAGCAAACATTAAGTCGATATTTTGTTTTACAATTTCATAAGATGATGCGTTCTTTGTGTTAGGATCTTTGATCTTGGCATCTAATATTTCACATGCTACTGTGTAATTTTGAATGTATTCGGATGCAAAAAGTGTGTCTAATTTGTATTTTTCATAGCTACATACCATGAATAATTGTACATTTTGAATGTCAGAAGCAGACTTCATTCCGTTGATAGATTGTTTTATCCATGGGTAGTATACGTTGTATTCTTCTTTTTTGTATTTGCTGTAGCATACAGCTTTTTGTCCAAGTATGTCATCGGCAGGAGTCTTAACATCATCTCCGAAATATAGTATACGATCATCGTATAATTTCATCATTTTATTAAAAATTTCTTCTTTTTCCGCCTCTGTTTGTGCTTGACTCATTTGCCAATCTAAAATTTTCTCTCCTAATATATAGATGTTTTTACTAATACTAGGGCATTCGTTATAAGTAGTTTTCCATGGATCTAAAGCATCGGCATAGTTTTTTACTTTGGCATGTTGTGTAAATAAACTTAAGTTTACTCTACATTCGTCTGTTACTGTCATATTCTTTTCTGTAACAGACTCTTTTAATTTTGTTGGCTTTCTGTCTAACAACTCATTTTTTTGTTCCGGTTTCGCTACAGCTTTTTTTATCTTTTTTGCTGAAACAGGACTCATTGTGGCAATCAATAATGCCATTACTAATGCGAAAAATTTTAATGATTTCATATTGTAATTTTTTGTATTTTTTATTATCGTATTTTTGCTTTAATAAACCACATTTCGTTTAGTGAGAAATTTATTCCGAATTTAAAATACTGCTCCTTTAGTAGCGAAACAGTGCCGACATTTCCATATTCGAAATTGATGTTTATCATGGTTTTAGATGTTCTTAAAGGTAATCCTATACCGCATGTTATGCTAAAATCATGTGTCTGTTTATCTCCGATTTTTATATAAGAATTACTATAATTTGCTCCTATTCGCCATAATATTCTATCTACATATTTCCTACCGTAGGGATCGTTGATATATTCAGCACCTAAAGTAATTTTCGATCTATTGCATAGTGTGTCGGTAGTATTATAATATTTTGCTTTACTAAACTCTTGATAAGTATAGTCTGCCGCTATCGTCAGTCTGTTATCATATGTGTAGGATATACCTCCACCGTATAATGAAGGGAGTTCAAAGACGTTGGAACTGGCGGTGATGATGGTGTCGATTCCTATCATTGTATTTTCGAAAGTTCCTTGCATAGGGCTTTTAAATTCGTATATAGCTCCGATAACGAAAGCATGTTTTTTACCTATTGTTTCGTGGTATTGTATGCCGAATCTGCCGTTAAAACTCCTAACGTGTAATGATTGTTTCTGTAATGAAAGCGTTGTATTTAGGTCTGATTGTGTGTATAATATGGATTTGTAATGATTGATATTGCCAAACATATAATATGCGTTCGCACCTATAGAAAAGTGCTTGGCTATATCAAATGATAAACCTAAATATAATTGACTGATTCCTCCTGAGCCGTTATATGATTGAGCATAGGTGTTGTATGCTTCTTTGTTCGGCAGTTGAAATGAGTCGGTAAAATTATAATTATAACCTACATAAGAGTATGGGATGATGCCTAAACTCAATCCCATCCATTTGGTTATAGGAGTTTGTAAGGCGATGTAGTCTAAGTTTCCGTTAAATTCCGTTTTACTCTCTTTGCCGCTACGAAGATTGGTTAGTAGACCGGATACTCCAATTTCAAAAATAAAACTCGTGCTGTCAATGCTACTATACGATGCCGGGTTTACCGGATTTATACCGGTTTTACTTCTCATACCGATAGAGGTGCCTCCCATTGCTTGACTTCTCGAAAAACAATTCTCTTCCAATTGTCCGTACCCGAATCTCGTGTATGGTGAATTGGTGTTGTTTTGGGATGTTATGCCAATTATTGGCAGCATCAGTAATATTGTTAGCAGTATTGTTATTTTCTTTCTCATTTATGTTTAATTATCACTCTTTTGACATTCTTTGCATTATAAAGTTTAACCCTTTATCTACTAAATATGGCTCGAAGATAATGTCTGAGTGGTGTATATCATCCTTTTTTATATACTCACTACCTCCTCCCGTTATTACACATAGTAGGGGTGTGTATGTATCTAAATAACGATTAATGTATTGATTTATTTCAAATATTAATCCATAATAAGCACCATTTTGTATGGCTTTTTCCGTATTTGTTCCTAGTTCGGTGTTTGGTATCACTCCTTCTACTTGTGGTAGAGCGTGAGTAAAATGGTGCATAGCGTCTATTCTCATCTGTAATCCTAAACTGATATTACCTCCAATAAATACGTTTTCTGAAATTACATCAATTGTTGTACACGTACCTATGTCAATAATAAGGTAATTTTTTGCAGTTGCATCTATTGAATATGCCCCTGCCATTGCCGCTAATCTATCCAAACCTAAATTAGTTTTCGGATTGTATTTTATCTCAAATGGTATCGGCGCGTTGTGGTCTAATACATAATGTTTTATCCCTTCCGATTGCAAGAAATCAACTACTGAATCAATTTTTATTTTTCTAACGTCAGAAATAATTACACCATCTATCGGATATAAATTCATTAATGATTTAATTATATCATTGGTTAATTTGTTGTTGATTAGATGTTTAATTATTTTGTTGCCATCAAATACAGTAGATTTTATCTTTGTATTTCCTACATCTATCGTCAATATCATTGTTAATATCCCTAATTTGCACAATCGGGTGCAAAGTTACATTTTTTTGTTGAATATTCTGCTATGATTTTCTTATTTTTTATTTCTTGTCTTATTAATTTAATATTACATTGTGGTTATTATTTTTTTTCTGTTTTAGTTTTTTTATATTGAAAAAATAAATGTATTTTTGTAGTTTAAATGTATTCGGATTATCTGTTTGTTTTTTTATGAGATTATTGCGATATATTGATTACATATTTACATTTTTTGCTGACAAACATTGTGAGATGTGTGGAGATTCTTTAGAATTGAATTCTCATGGATTATGTAAAAAATGTGCAGAGAGTGGAATTTTCGATTCTATTCGCTTTCAATATGAAGGAAATATTATCGAGCAACATTTGTATGGATTGGTAAAAGTGGAGGCTGCTTCCGCTTTGATGAAATATACAGATAATGATGTCGCTCATAAATTAATATATAATTTGAAGTATAACAATGATAAGGGTGTGGCTCTGCTTTTTGGTAATCAAATTGCAAATCATATTGTTGCTGATGATAGGTATGGTAATATTGATTTTGTAATTCCCGTTCCGCTACATCATAACAGGTTAAAGAAAAGAGGCTATAATCAGTCGGAATTGATTGCAAACCAAGTAGCTAAAGTATTGAATACCGAAGTTAATGCCACTAATCTTTATAGATGTAGGGATAATGTTTCTCAAACGAAAAAGTCGAAATTACAACGTGCAGAGAATGTAAAAATGCTTTTTGATATTTATGATGATGCCATTTTTGCAAATAAGTCGGTTCTTCTTATTGATGACGTGTTTACCACAGGATCAACAATAATAGATTGTTGCAGAGCGTTATCAAAATCGGAAAATATTAAAATATACGTCTATACTGCCGCTGCCGCTTATAAAGAATATTGATGTAATATGAAATATAATAAGAATTACTACCTTCAATTAATTGAAAAGTATAATAATGTATCTTATTTTGAGGAAGACCCTGTTGCTGTAGTTCGACTTTTGTCTTATGAAAAAGATATAGAGGTAATGGGTGTTGTAGCTTCTTGGGTGGCTTTTGGAAATAGGAAACAAATATTTAAAAAATGCTGTGAATTATATAATTTAATGGGATGTCGCCCGTTTGATTATTTGATGTCAAAGCAGTGGATGTGTTATAAAGATTGCAATAATAATCTATACAGGATGTTTGTTTATTCTGATTTCTATTGTTTAATGTCTTCTCTTTATTCTGTATATGAGAGGTATGACTCTCTTCAAAAGGCTATAATAGATAATGGTATCGCCTCTTCGGATTATTTAGATGCTTTGATTAATTTACTGCCGGCAAAGGGAATTCCTAAAAATAAAAATTCCGCTTGCAAGCGTTTATCTCTGTTTCTGAGATGGATGGTGCGCACGGATGGTATTGTTGATTTAGGGATTTGGAAAGACATGTCGCCTGAGAAATTAATAATTCCTCTAGATGTGCATGTGCATAATACTGCAAAAATGCTTGAATTAACAAAAAGAAATCAGCCGGATATGAAAACTGCTATTGAAATTACAAATGAATGTAAAACTTTATTCCCTAAAGATCCGGTGATTATGGATTACGCCCTTTTTGGTGCCGGATATAATCAAAAAAATATATGATTATCTGAAAATGTTAGTATTATGAGAAAATCTGTTGGAATATTATTCCTCTTAGTCATAGTTCTTTTTTCATGTAATAATGAGAAAAAGGAAAGAAAAAATGAGGCTGTTTCTGTAAAAGTGGAAACGATAGATGTTAAAAATAGCATCTCAAACAATAGTTTTGTCGGAACTATTGAGGCTTCTGCATCTTCTACATTGAGTAGCAAATTCTCCGGAAAGATTATTAATCTAAATGTAAAACAAGGTGATAAAATAAAGCAAGGAGATGTAATTGCAGTAATAGAATCACAAAATGTAAAAAGTACTCTTGAATCGGCCGAAGCTACGCTTTCTCAAGCGGAAGATGGATATCAAAGGCTAAAAAAAGTACATGATACTCGGAGTGTTGCAGATGTAAAAATGATTGAAATAGAAACTCAATTGGCCAAAGCAAAAGCCGCAGCAGTTGCCGCTCGGTCTGCTGCAGATGATTGCTTTATCAAAGCCCCTTTTGATGGCGTCGTCGGTGAAATATTTGTATCTGATAATGAAGACATTATTTCTCTTCAACCTATTTGTACTGTTTTTGATATCTCTTCTTTACAATTGTCTATTTCTGTCCCTGAAAAGGAAATAGGGAAGATTAATATCGGCGATTCCGCTCTATTTAGTGTAGGTGTTTTAGATAATGTTACTCTGCATGCTGTGGTAGATTCAAAGGGATTAAATGCATCGAAAATATCCAGAAATTATGATTGTAAACTTTCTGTTGTAGAAAAAAATAATCAATTATTGCCCGGAATGATTGCCAACCTGTTTTTTAGTGATAACATTAATGATTGTTTGTCAATTTCTCCAAAGTATATAAAAATGGATGAAGTGGGAAAATATGTGTGGTGCGTTAATAACGATAATATTGTCGAAAAAAAGTATATAGAACTCGGCGATTATGTTGCTTCCGGTGTGATAGTTAAAAATGGATTGTCTATCGGTGATAAAATCATTGTTGATGGTTTTTCTCGTATCTGTTGTGGAACTAAAGTAATTATTATTCCTTGATGAAAACAAAAGGTAATATCCTATTAGGGGCTATAAAATATAAGAAAATCGTATACGGAATAGTATTCGTATTGATTTGCATCGGAATATGGGGATTGTACGTAATGAACAAAGATGAATTCCCGACTTTTGAAATTAAGCAGGGATTAATTGTTGGAGTTATGCCCGGTGCTACACCGGAAGAGGTTGAACAACAAATGACAATTCCTCTCGAAAATGCTCTCTTCTCCTTTTCCGAAATTAATAGAGAAGCCACACACTCTTATTCAAAGAATGGAATTTGCTATATCTATACAGATTTGCTCTCACCGGTAGATAAGAAAAGTGAAGTGTGGTCGAAAATAAAATTGCGCTTAAATGCAGAAAAACAATTATTGCCGCCTAATGTTATTGCTGTGGCGGTGATGGATAATTTCAGCTCTGTTTCAGCATTACTTATCTCTTTAGAATCTAAGGATAAAGGTTATTCCGAAATGCTTGATTATGCTACGGAATTGACAAGCGAATTGAATAAAATACCTGAATTGGCAAGTACTACAATTATTGGCGAACAAACAGAGGAAATTGCCGTGATGCTCGACTTTAATAAATTATCCGCCTATGGTATCAATATCTCTTCGTTGATGATGAATTTTCAAACAGCGGGATTTATCTCCCCGGGTGGATCTTTTAAAATGGATGATTTCAATTCCCCTATCTTTGTTAATAGTAATGTATCGTCGGAATATGAAATTGCTAACCATATCGTTTACTCCGATATTTCCGGTAATGTGGTTCGCCTTAAGGATATAGCAGATATAGAACGCAGATATAAAGAGCCCTCTTCTATAGTCAGATATAATGGTGATGCAACTATTGTTATATCTGTCGAGATGAGACAAGATAATAATATCGTTGCTTTTGGAAAGGAAGTAGATAAGGTAATATCGTCTTTTGAAGAGGGGTTACCTGACGGAGTGGAAATTCATAGAATTACCGATCAGCCTAAAGTGGTTGACCGTTCTGTATGGTCTTTCTTGAGAGATTTATTAATCTCTATGATTGTTGTTATATGTGTGATGTTGATGTTGTTCCCTCTAAATTCCGCACTTATTGCAAGTTCCGGAGTGCCCGTATGTACTATTGTTGCCATCGCAATTATGTATGTTGTGGGTATTGATCTGAACACAGTTACTTTAGCTGCTTTAATTGTCGTTTTGGGAATGATAGTAGATGATTCTATAATCACTATGGATGGATATATGGAACATTTGGGAAGGGGAATGTCGCGCACAGATGCTGCTGTTGCAAGTGCCAAAGAGCTATTCGTACCTATGTTTATGGCTACTACCGCTATCAGTGCAATGTTTTTCCCTATCAAGGGGATTATATCCGGTTATCTTGGCTATTTTGTGAAATTTTTTCCATGGGTAATTGCTATCTCTTTAGCAATGTCTTTAATTTACGCAGTACTTGTTGTACCTTCTCTTGAAGTGAAATTTATCGCGTCCGGTCGCACAAGTACCAAGTCAAAATTCGGACGTCTGCAGAATAAATTTTTCGACGCTCTGCAAAAATATTACGAAAAATTACAGTCTATTTGCTTCAATTATCCGAAAATTACACTCTTAGGTGGTATATTCGCAGTTATTCTCGGAGTATTGATGTTCTTACAATTAAATATTCAAATGATGCCGATGGCCGCAAGAGATTTTTTCGCCGTTGAAGTAAACTTAGATGCTAATTCTAATCTAAATAATACAATCTCAGTGGTTGATACTTTGGAGAAAAAATTATTGGATGATACACGAGTTAAATCCGTTACCTCTTTTGTTGGAACCGGAGCCCCTCGTTTTAACGCTACTTATGCACCTCTTATCCCGGCCAAAAATTCAGCTCAGTTAATTGTTAATACCAAGTCTCTAAAGGCTACTGAATCTTTATTAATAGATTGTCAGAATAATTATTCAAACCTTTTCCCTGAGGCTTCTTTGAGATTTAAACAAATGGATTACCAAGGTGTTACCGCCCCAATATCCATTGAAGTAAGAGGTAATTCTCAAAGTGAAATAAAACCTATTGCCGATAGTATTAAGGCTTTTATGCTTTCTATACCTACTCTTCAATGGGTGCATACCGATTGCGATAATTTTATTTCGGGTATTAATATTGATATAAAACCCGATGAGTCGGCAAAGCTTGGAATAAATAAGTCAATGCTCTCAATGTATACTGCCGCGGCTATGAATGGAGTTACTGCCACAAATTTGTGGGATGATAAAAAGAAAACTCCCGTGAATATCTATAATTCAGCTGTTAACGATTCTGTGAATTATGATATGATAAAAAATATTATGGTGCCTACAATATATCCAAATGTTTCAGTTCCTCTTCGTCAAGTAGCAGATATTTCACCCGTTGTGATGACTGAAAATCTTTCAAGAAAAGCCGGAGTGGAACAAATTGCAGTTTTTGCTGACTTGAAATATGGACAAAGTCACCCTGCAATTATGAAACAAATTGCCAATTATATTGATGAGAATATAAAACCGAATGCTCCTGATGGTGTTGAAATTAAATATGCGGGGCTGTCAGAAACTAATAAAGTCGTTATTCCGGAAATACTTCTCTCTTTTATTTGTGCAGTAGCTGTGCTTTTCTTATTCCTGTTATTCCACTTCAAAAAAGTTTCACTCTCAATCCTTACTTTGGTTCTTAGTATGCTTTGCTTCTTTGGTGCCTTTTTGGGCCTTTGGTTGTTTGATCTGGACTTCGGACTTACATCTGTGTTAGGCCTAATCAGTTTGGTAGGTATTATTGTTAGAAATGGTATAATTATGTTTGAATATGCCGAAGAATTAAGATCAGAGAAAGGAATGTCGGTAAAAGAAGCTGCTATGGAGGCTGGAAAACGTAGAATGAGACCTATTTTCTTAACTTCTTGCACTACTGCTTTAGGCGTTATGCCAATGATTATTAGTGCTGATGCCCTCTGGCTCCCGATGGGTGTAGTGATATGCTTCGGTACTATGTTCTCTATTTTACTTATTGTTTTGATAATGCCTATTTCTTATTGGCAAATTTATCGTCTAACCGAGAAAAAACATACCTTATGAGATTCCTGTTTTTAGCAATATTTTCTTCCGTTTTTTCTATTGCCGTATTTGCTCAAGATTCTGTTGTAATTACTTTGGATCAATGTAAAGAGTTGGCAATTAATTCTAATAATGAAATTCAAAATGCAAATTTAAAAATGTTAGCTGCCAAAGCACAGAAAGGAGAAGCTTTATCTGAATACTTTCCAAAAGTGTTTTTATCGGCTTTCGGATATTATGCAATAGACCCTATTTTGGATATCGGAATTAAAGATATTCTTGGAGACAATAGTTATACTCAAAGAATTCAAGATATTTTGGATAAAGAAGCTCAAAAAGTCGGGATGAATTCTACATATAAGGCTTTTCATCGTGGCGCTCAAGCTTCGGTTTCTCTTTATCAACCTATTTTTGCCGGAGGTAGAATAGTTTTTGGAAATCAATTGGCGGATTTAGGTGTAAAAGCTTCTCAGTTACAATATGATATCCGGAAAAGGGTATCCTTGGAGCAGGTGGAAGATATGTATTGGCAAATAGTGGCTTTAGAAGAAAAAAGAAAGACACTTAAAGAACTCCAATTGATGCTCGATACCCTACATCGTGATATTAACTCTGCAAATAGTGCAGGATTGGCTGTTGATAATGACGTTCGTAAAATTGAAGTAAAACGAAATGAATTATTGACTGGCTTAATTAAAATAGATAATGGTGTTAAATTGCTTAAAATGAACTTGTTCAACTATATTGGATATTGTTATAATCCTTATAATAGAAATGATTCGATACCATATATTGACGATATTTATTTACAATATGAGGATGTGTTTTGCGATATTCCTCAGAAATTTTATGTAGATGAAAAAATTGTTGCTAAAAATCAAGAAGAAACGGAACTGCTTCAAATACAAGTAGATGCTAAAAAACTGGAAAAAAGAATGGCGTTAGGCGAGGCTTTGCCTCAAGTGCTTTTAGGTGCATCTTATGGCTATAGTTACTTAACGGAAAAAAGTAAATGGAATGGGCTCGCTTTTGTTACTGTAAAAGTACCGATTACTGATTGGGGTAAAGTGTCGAAAAAGATGGAAAGAATTGAATATGATATTCAAATGGCTGAAAATGATAGAGTTTACTTATCTTCTCAAATAGAACTTCAGATTAGACAATTGTGGTTTAATCTAAATGCTAATTGGGAGGTACTTCAAGTTGCTAATAATAATCTCTCCACAACAAGAGTGTCTCTCAATTCTGCTCTTGATTACTATAATGCCGGCTTAATTTCTGTTGCTGAATTACTTAAAGCCCAATCCGATATGCAAGATGCTCAAGAGAATTATACAGAAGCTATAGTTAATTATAGAAAGTCTTTACAAGAATATAAAAACCGTATTAAGAGTAATTAATTATGAATAATAGCTCCGCAAACGATATAAAGCTCAATGCAAAGAAACATAAATTTGATACTCAATTTTTTGAAAGATATGCCAAAATTTGTCTTGAAACAATTTTAGGGGAAAAATATTCTCGATTGGAAAATGTAGATAGACCGGATTTACAAGATGTTTTTTCCGGTATTGGCATTGAGGTGACCCGAGCAATGGATGAGTCTAAAGTGGCTGCTATTCAAATGATTAATGAGATTGCTGCCGACGATGTACTGCCAAGTCAATATTATTCTTCAAAAGAATTTATTAAAATGGGATATTCTTACGGTTTGGTAAAATCTTTATATATGGCTCCTTCGGAATATCAATATTGGTCATTAGCAAAACCGCTGAAAAGAATTATCTGTAATAAGGTAAATAAAGTGATTAATAATTTCTATGGAAATTTTAAAGAGTTCGGCTTATTTATTTTCGTTAATGATGAGATAATTCAGAAAGATGTTATCGATGCGATGTCTTTGATGATGGAACTACAATCGAAAGCAGATGCCGGATTTAAAAATCTTTTTCTTTATGATGCACATTTCTTATTCGTTTGCGATATCAGTTCTTTTACTTATGATAAATTCTGTGTATCCGACGAGTTGTCAAACAAATTCTTTAATTGTGCAATTCATAAGGATTTATGAAAATTACTTTGGAGGATAATCAATAATGGAGTTTGTTATCTCTTTTATCATGAGTAATGGGAAACAAATAACCTACAGATACAGACGCTCCTAAATTTGAAGAGATACTAAAGTCACTTCCTCCTGTTGAAGGAAAGATATTACCTAATCCAAAATTAAACCTACCATCAATGATATAGATTCCGTATTTTGTATTGAATTCAAATCCTAATCCGGCAGCAATACCATAATCGAAAATGTTTGATATTGCCATAGTTTGTTCTAGTCCCATAGCACCTTCTTCTATATTGTCTTTTACCATAAATGCAATAAACGGACCTAATTCAAAAAAGAATCTGAATAATTTTTGCCCAATGTTTATATGTGTGAGAAATGGAATCTGTATATAGTCTAAACTGCGAGTATATATATTCCCGTTTGAAATGCTTTGAAAACCGAATTTTTCATAATTTGATTCCACTATAAATCCACAATATTTGCCTGATATCAACCTATATTGAATGCCAAAATGGTATTGAAGAGGCCATGTTGGCTGACTTATAGCGGGAGAAGACCTTAAACTAGTCCAGTTGACACCACCTTTTATACCTACTGAATGATTATCAAATTGGGCATTCAGTAGGTATGGTATGGTGATTATTACTATTATCAATAAAAATTTTTTCATGTAAATTATTTTATATCATTGAGATAAGTTCCATCCCAATAAAATAAATATACGTTTGTATTCAGATACCTATTGTTTATAAATTGAAATTTTGGTTCTGATTGGTAATAAGTTTTTGAAGGTAACTCTCTTAATATAAATGATTTATCACTGTTTATCATCATGCTTTGAAGTACGAAAGTACTTAAGTCGTACCCTATTAAGTCGTATTTAGTATATCCGGTTAAGAGATGTGGTCCAAACCATTCTTTGTATTGTAAGTTGTAATTTTCAATTGAATTCGGGTCAAAGAGGGTAGCATAGTAAGTTCTTGGATACAGTGTAAGGTCACTCTCCCAATTATCATATCCCCAAACGTATATGTTACTTTTGTTAGCTACTCTAAGTTTACTTATAGTGCTACTGATATCATTCTTTTGTGAAGATCCGAATATCACCAATGCCTTTTTGCTGTTTTCTGATGCTGCTATAATAAGAGAGTCTACATCTTTTGTCGCCTTTAATGTAATACATTCAAAATTCATCTTTTGTTGTCTTTCCTTGATTTGATTGCAGATGATAGATCCTTTATTAACACAGTTATCGTATTCTACAAAAATATATTTTGTATCAGTGTTGTTGAAAATCTGATTGTTTGTTATTTTCTCAACAATGAAATTATCACTTGGGTTGAATTGTAATAATCGAGGGAAATGAAGGTTCTCATCGATTTTTGATGAAAATGGCACTAATGTGCTGATGTTGTTTGCTTTAGTAAATGTTAGTAGTGATGTAAGCTCTTCTGTATAAGCAGGGCCTATTATTACATCCATATTCTTTAATTCAGGTAATGATAATATAGAGTCTAAAATCTCTTTTTCTCCTTTTGTATTATAGGTGAAGATATGAGCGTTGAATCCTTTTGCTTTAGCCTCTTTCATTGCAAGCATCGAACCTCTATAAAATTCTATAAAGCGTTGATTGGCATCTTTTGTTGCTAAATTTCCAAGAGGTAATATATATGCTATATTTACATCACTGCTAGTTTTTTCAAAAGAACTTTTTATCTGTTCGGAGTTTTGATTATTGTTATTATAGTCGGTAACGTTTGATTTGTTGTCTTCTATTGATTTATTCTCTTGTTTGTTATCTTTCTTTGTTTCCGGTTGTTCTATTTTTTCTACCTCTTTTGGTGATGCTGCAGTTGGTATCTTTATAGTCATACCGGCTTTTAATCCTGCTTTAACGTCAGGATTATAGTTTATGATTTCGTCGATCGATACTTGATATTTCTTTGAAATTGCATAAAGGGTCTCTTTCTTCTCTACTTTATGAAGAATAAATTTGTCGTCGTTTTCAACTTTATTCTGTGTTGAATTATCTGTAACCTTTTCTTTATTAGGTGTTTTTTCTATCTTATCATTATCGTCGTGCTTGGTTTTTTCATTTTTGTTTTCCGATTTGTTTATCGCATTGTTTCTGGAGATATATAGTTTATCTCCCGTTCTTATTCCTTGTCTTGCTTCCGGATTTAATTTTATCAAACTATCTATGCTGATACCATATAATTTTGATATTGCATAAAGGGTTTGTTTTGCCTCTACAACGTGGATTTTATCTTCGGATTTGACATTTTCTTTTATCTCTTCTTTGCAAGGAATTAATAATTTTTGACCGGGTTTAATATCGGTTGTTAATTCCGGATTAGATTCATTTAGCTCTTTGGGTGATATTCCAAATCTGCGTGCAATAGAATATAATCCGTCACCGGCAACTACAGTGTATTCGTAGTATGTTTTACCTTCAACGGTGACTTTAGGGTAATTAATCTCTTGTGCATTAATATTAATGCTTAATGCAATTAAAATACTGGTAATGATAATAGTAAGATGTTTCATATTTATTGTTATTAATCACAAAGAGAGTATAGGTCTCCTCGTGGGTTGATTAGCATTATAGGATATTTACTATGTTTTATGTTTTTTCTTTCTTTAGGTCCGAAAAATATGTCATCCAATCCATAATCACGTGATGCACTTATAATTATTAGAGGACTTTCGTATTTGTCGGCACTATTAGTGGCTTCGTTTTCGATTTTTAAACTATCTTTTTTGCCCTGAATAATTGTCGGATTTATATTAACTTTCTCCAATAATGATACTATTGAAGCAATATTAGTTTCTGCTTTTGTTCCATAATCGTTCGGTTTGTAAATGACTATTGGCGCGTTGTAGTGGCGGGAAAAAGATTGGGCAAAATGACCTTTTTCTCTATCCTCCATTAAGTTAGTCACAGGTAAGAGTATGGTTTTTATTTCTGCTTCTTGATCCGGTTTTACAAATATATAAGGTATTCGAACTTCTCTTAATGAGTTAAGATATGGCTGAATATTTTCTCCTTTATCTATTCCAACAATAATAATGGCAGCATCAATATCGTCAATGACAGAATTGATGTTTTTTGTATCTTCTATTTTCTTGATACAAAAATTCATCTTTTTTGATATTGACTCTGATAGCGAGTTTACACTATTGATGTGGTCGTTAATAGTTATTATTGCTCTCATATTTTTTATCGTTGTTGGATAGTAGTTTCTTGTTTGTTAAGTCCTTTTTTTATTTTATTTTGTTTCCGTTCTTCTTTCTCTTGGTTTTTGATTGCTTGCTTTTTTTCTTCAATTTCTTTTTTAGATATTCTTTTTGGATGTCTGAAAATATCCTCTTTTGATATCGGACGGGCATCTTCTTGCCAAGTAAAATTAGGTAAATAGAGCATATTATCAGTTATTTGTTCCATAGGATACAAAACGGCAGTCGGTGATGGAAATACGTTTAATCTATCTAATTTTCCATTCTTGAAATATATGGTCATATAACTGCTTTTTATTGTGTTTAACCCAATGAGAGTGCCACCATCATCCGGGAAAAAAATCGACTCTGAGTTACCTTTTATTTCCAGTATTTCAAGTTTGTTGTTCTTAATATACCCTTTCATATCTTTTCCCGACATCTGATTGAAGTGTATAGTATCAAACTTTTGAATGATAATAGAATTATCTTTTATAAATACAATATTATTGCTACTATCACCGGGCTCTATGGTTATTGTATCTCCTGTGATTTGTTGTGAGTCGCTCCATAATACCGGTTGTTGCATCAAGTGGAGAATCGAATCTCCTGAAAAGAAATATACAGAGTCGCAAATAGCTTGATAATCTTTTTGATATAGACGTGCGTTGTACCAAGCATGTACAGCTTTTTTGTCTTTTAGTGCGTACGAATATAAGGTGTCTGCATGTATGTAGGTAGTATCTTTTTGAGAATATTCAATCAACATGGCGGAGTCGGTCATCAACCCTATTTCACCTTCTTCTTGATAGTAGCCGTAATGACCCTTCAGTATTATACTATTAGTAGTGTCTGTTAGTACTACATTTGAAAACGCCTTGCCAAGACCCAATTTTTTATCGTAAAAAATAGTGTCTCCTATAAGGGTTTTCCCTTCTGAGTGAGTTATTATAGGATTTTTTAATAGTTGAGACTCGTCGGTTGTGCTATTATACCATCCTAATTCTGAATAAATTGTAGTGCTATCGGAGTGAGTAATTGTAGTTGGTCCGATTATTGTTGCAATTTTTGTGTTCGTATTATAAGTTAACGTGTCACTTACAATGGTGTTATTTTCATTTGTTCCAATAACGTCTGTTTTGAATTCTGCAAGTTTAGTGTCGGTATGATAGTATCCTTTTTGTGATACCAATGTATTTACCGAGTCTTGTAAAGTGCCTCCGCAAGTGTAATAACCAATATTTTTGTTACGGTCGTATGTCATGGAGTCGGTAGTAAGGGTTACTTCTCCATTAATCATTCTAACGTTATATTTTACCTTTGCTATTCTGGAGTTACCATTGTAATCCAGTTCTTTAGAGAATATCGTAACAGAGTCACTCTGCTCAATTTTTACATGACCGAATGCTTTAAAAGAGTTTGTGTTTTGATTTAGATATGCCGAGTCACAATAGAGATATGCATTGTCGTGCCTCAATATTACGTTACCTAGAAGTACTTGTATATCCGGTAATATGTCTTGGTCAAACTTGATTAAGTCGGTTTGTTCGAGATATATAAGTGTTTTTTCTTTCGGTTGTGTAGTGTCGGTCGTAACTTTAGAATGTGTATTTGGTTGTATTGGTTTGTTATGTGTAAGGTCTGCCTCTTTTTTAAAATTTGGTTTTTTTAATTCTATAGGTTCTTCTCCTTGGTATGTCTTGAATTCCGTGTTTGTTTGTGAAAATAGACGCCCTGTTCCTAATATAATTAGAAACAATATTATAGTGTATGTTGGTGCTATTTTTATTTTGAAAGCCATTCGGAATAATTATATTGACAGTCTCTCCATTCCGGAGAAATATAAATATATGTCTCTTTAATTTTTTTCTTTATCCAATTTTCAATTAATTCTTGGCGCATTTTATTATCGCAAATATTTTTAAGTACTTGAAAATCATCTTCTAAATTTGCTCTGTGATTTTCTGTTTTGGTTTTAATTTTCACAATAGCAAACACTTCTCTACCTAATTCTTCTGAAAACATAGAGAAGGGTTGTGATATTTCACCTACTTTGAGGTTATATGCTACTTTCGCGATTTCTGATGGTAAGTCTTGAAATTCGAATTTTGATGATCCGGTGTTTGAGTTGGTTAATAAACCATTATTCATCTTTGTGTTTTTATCTGATGAATATATTTTTACTGCATTATCGAAAGATATTTTTTCGTTTCTAATATCATTAGCAATAGTATCCAGTTTCATTAATGCATTTACTTTTACATCGGATGTAACTCGAGGACGTAGTAATATATGTCTACAATTTATTCGTTCATCTCTTTTTTCTATCAATTGTATGATATGGTATCCGAATTCTGTTTCTATTACTCTACTCACTTTTCCCGGTTCGGAAAGAGCGAAAGCAGCATCTGCAAATTCAGGCACTAATGTACCTCTACCTACAAAACCTAATTCTCCTCCTTTTTTTGCGCTTTCCGTATCATCAGAATATAATCGTGCTAACATAGAGAAGTCTGCTTCTCCCTTATTTACTCTATCGGCATATTCTCTTAATCTCTCTTTTGTAGCCTCGATTACTTCTGAAGGAATTTCAGGTTCTATAGTTATTATTTGAACTTCTACTTGTGCCGGTATTATAGGTAAGGAATCAGGATTTGTTGAATTATAAAATTTTCTAACATCGGATGGTGTAATTTTGATGTTAGATACAAGTGATTGTTGTACTTGTTGCACTAATGATTGCTCTGAAATAGCTGTTCTTAGCTCTTCTTTTATCTCTGAAATAGATTTTTTAAAGTATTCTTCTAACTTCTCTTTCGATCCTATTTCTCGTAAATAATAACTTATTTGAGCATTTACTTGTGTTTCTACTTGACCTGCGTTATATGTTATACTATCTATTTTTGCTTGATGGATGAATAGTTTTTGTATTGCTATCTGTTCCGGTATGACACAATATGGATCTCCGGTAATTTTGTTTCCTTCATACTGCGCCCGTATGCGTTCTTGTTCTACGTCGGAACGTAGGATTGCCGCGTCTCCTACAACCCATACTACTCCGTCTATCAAATTCTTCTCTTGCGAGTAGAGTAGGTTAGTTGTTATGATACTTAGTATTATCAGAAAGATTTTCTTGCTCATTATCCTCTTTGTTAGTGTATATTATTAATTGATTGTGTTTTATTGCATAGTTAAAAATATTTTCTCCTATCGAATTGATATAATTTACTTGTTTGCTGTGTAATAACATATTACGAGCTTCCTCTTTGGCTATTTCGTAAGGAGATATTAGCCCTTTTTCTGTTAAATCCGTAACTTGTAGCAGGGTGATTGTATTGCTATCCGTTACTTGATACAATCCTTTGTGATCAAGGTGGATATTTGTGTTTTCAAGTTCGGATATGTTCTCTTTTAGTATCCAATTATTTAAGAATATCTGATATGAATACGCATATCTTATTGCATATTTTTCTATATATTCTATGTCTATATCTTTGTCTGTTAGTTTATTTTTTAATTTATTATATTTAGGAACTTCTTTTGGCATGGTAATTATTATGCCTTTTATGGCTGGTGAACTTAATAGAAAATGTTCCTTGTTTTCTTCATAATAATTTCTGATTTCAGCATCTGTTGGTGATTGCACGTGTGTATTCACCATATTCTGTTTGTAGTAATAGATGATGAGATTTTTTTTATATGCAGCTACTAGTTCGTTTATCTCTTTTTTGTTCAAGATATTTTCTTCCGCCTTTTGATAGATTAAGATATCTGTAGCCCATTGTTTTATGTATGATTCTACAAATTTTATACTATCTTCTTTTGTGATATTGTTTGGCAATAATTTGTCAATATCAGAATAATATAATTTTTCATCTCCAATAGCGGCAATAACTCCGTCTTCACTACTCTTTTTCAATTTTTGAATTTGAGTACATGAAGACAGAGTTATTATTACTATTGATAGTAGTATGTTAATGTATGTGTGTTTTATTTTTATCACGGCTCTATAGTACTTAGTACTTCTTTGTTTATTTCTATTTTATATTTCTTGCGAAGTGATTCAACCCATTGAGCTTCAAGATATTGTTGGTAGTCTGCAGTAACTTTTCCTTTAACATCAGTATAAACTTCCGGTGTTAAATTTAAGTTTTTACCTATCACAACTACTATCGGTAGGTTTTCGTTGATAGTAGTAGAGTCTTGTTTATGATTGAATACGTATTGATCAATTAATTTATTGTCTCCTTCTTTCCAGATACCTCTTTCTATTGTTACATTTGTGGTAGAGTCATTATTAATGTCATGTGCAATGTATTGTTTTAAAGAGTTATAGTCCAACTTCTTTATTTTTCGTTTTACTTTTTTTGCTGTTTTCTTATCTTTGCATTGAGCAATAATTCCTTTATATCTTGGCTCTTTCCATTGGTAGTTTGATATGTTGTCGTTAAAGAATTGTGTTATTCCGGCAGTATCTGTTAATGCTTTTTCCCACACTTCTTTTGTAGAGATATTGAAAAGTAAGATTCCGTCGTGATATTCTTGCATCAAATTTGCAAATTCCGGATATTTTTTGTCAAGTTGTGTCTCTTCGTATTTTGTCAATTCCAATTCGACAAAAGAGTCGAAATAATCGTTGCTATTAATCGCAACCGAGTCATTATTCAACAGCATACAATAGAAACCAAATTCTATAGCGGAAATTTTTTTATCAGCAAAGCAGATGATATTTCCTTTGAGTTGATCTAAAGCTAATGATATAGCTTCTTTATCATTAGGATATTTTTTGAAGATGGTATTTAAAGTGTCGAGATAAGATAGGTCTTCTGTGTAGTCATATTCTTTTTTTAGTTTATTGGTAAAAGATTTTTTAGCAGAATGAGACCTTGTATTGTCATATCTCATCATCTTTTGAATGTTAGCCTTCTTTTTTTCGAAAGGTTCTACTTGCCTTTTTTCTACCACTTTAATGATGTGCCAACCGAAATTTGTTTTGATAGGTTCTGAAATTTCTCCCTCTTTTAAGGCGAAAGTGGCTTTTTCAAAAGGTGGCACCATACGCCCTACGCCGAACCAAGAGAGGTCACCTCCTTTTACTGCCGTTGATTTATCATCACTTGTTTCCTTGGCTAATTTAGAAAAGTCTTCTCCGTTATTTAAGCGCTCTTTAATCTTCAATATTTTTTCGTATGCTGCTTTTTGTTCTTCAGCACTCATATTATCGTTGCATATTTTCATAATGTGATATGCATGAACCTGTCCTATAGCCGGCCTTCTATTGTGCACTTTTATCAAATGATATCCCAATGATGTGCGTACAGGCATGGATATTTCATTTATTGGCAGTGTGTACATGGCTTTTTCAAATGGCCACAAAACTTGCATTGCAGTGCAATATCCAATATAACCTTTGTTTTGTTTGGCAGATTTGTCTTCACTTACTTCATATGCTACTTTTCCGAAATCTTCTTTTAATAGCCGATTCCTTATTTCGAGTGCTTTGTTGTATGCCTCTAAAGTGTCGATAGGGAGTGCATCATTTTTCACCCTTATTAATACGTGACTCACTTCGCAATCTTGACTGAAATGTTCGTAAGCCTCTCGATATAGTTGTTCTTCATATTCTGTGTCGGTTAAATATGGAGATGCTAATTGTCGACGATAACTTGCTAATTCTCTTTTGAATGATGCTATCGTATCAAATTTCTGAGCTTCAGCCTCGATTACTTTTAATTTGAAATTGATGAACATCTCTAAGTATTCTTCAAGACTTTTCTTGTCGATAGTGTTATTCTTATTGTTTTTGTTGTAGATGTACTCAAATTCAGATTTTTTTATTTCTACTCCATTTATAGTCATTAATACTGCATCGTTTTGTGCGAATATTTGTATTGATATAAATAGAGCAAAAAAGGTCAGTATTTTTTTCATAGTAGTATATAATTAGTTTTTTATAAGGTTTTTACCTGTCATTGCTGATGGTTGTTCAATACCCATAATGTGTAGTATTGAAGGTGCTACGTCTGCCAATATTCCATTATCCGTTTGTGCTTTATCGTTTTTGGAGATATAGACAAATGGAACCGGATTGAGAGAGTGTGCTGTATTTGGTGTGCCATCGCTGTTTAAAGCGTTGTCGGCATTTCCATGGTCGGCTATGATAATAATGTCATAATCATTTGCTTGTGCGGTAGTTACTACTTGTTTTACACAATTGTCTATTGTAATTACTGCTTTTTCAATTGCAGGATATACTCCTGTATGACCAACCATATCTCCATTAGCAAAGTTGACAACTACAAAATCGTATTTTTGTGTGTCTAACTCTTTGCACAATGAATCTGCTACTTCGTAAGCACTCATCTCGGGTTTTAAATCATAAGTGGCTACTTTCGGTGAATTTATTAATATTCTATCTTCGTTTTGATACGGTACTTCACGACCTCCGTTGAAAAAGAATGTTACGTGTGCATATTTTTCTGTTTCTGCTATGTGTAATTGACGTAAATTCGCTTTGGAGATTGTTTCTCCTAATGTATCCGTGACGTTTTCTTTGTCAAATAATATGTATACGCCTTTGAATGATGCATCGTAAGGAGTCATACAATAGTATTGTAAATCAAGCTTGTACATCTCCATATCTTTATTATCGGATTGGGTGAGTACTGTTGTAATTTCTTTTGCACGGTCGTTTCTATAATTGAAAAATATTACAACATCGCCATTTTTTATCGTTGCTATTGCATTGCCATTTTCGTCAATATGAGATATCGGTTTGATAAATTCATCTGTTATTTCATTGTTGTAAGAATCTGCTACAGCTTGGTGCATATCTTGATATTTAGCCCCTTTGCCATTAACCAATAAGTCGTAAGCCTCTTTTATTCTTTCCCATCTTTTATCTCGGTCCATTGCATAATATCTACCTATAACAGATGCTATTTTTCCGCCTGTAATTTTAAGGTGTTCTTCAATTTTATCAATGAATGTAATTCCACTTTTGGGGTCGGTATCCCTACCATCCATAAAGCAATGAACGTAGTGATTTGTGATATTGTAGTGTTTTGCAATATCACACAATGTAAATAAATGATTTAATGAGCTATGAACACCGCCATCACTTGTCAAACCCATAAAATGAACGTCTGAATTATGTGATTTAGCATATTCAAATGCTTGTTTTATCATTGGATTGTCAAGTATAGAACCATCAGAGCATGCTCTGTTTATTTTTACCAAATCTTGGTATACTACACGTCCTGCTCCGATATTTAAGTGACCTACTTCTGAATTACCCATTTGTCCGTCGGGTAATCCAACATATTCTCCTGACGCTTGAAGTTGCGAATGAGGATATTTTTTTAAAAGTGAATCCCAATAAGGTGTCGGTGTGATGGAGATTACGTCTGATTTACTTTTGTTGCCTATTCCCCATCCGTCTAAAATCATTAATAATGCTTTCTGTTTCATATACTTATTTTTGTTTTACCTGTAAAAAACTTAATACTATTCAACTCGCAAAGTTACAAAAAAATATTTGATATTTTGTGGTATTTTTCTCGTTTTTTATTGTCTCGGTATTCTTATTTACAAAAAAAAAGAGGAAATAGATTTATCTACTTCCTCTTGTTGTATACCCGGTGGGGCTCGAACCCACGACCCATTGATTAAGAGTCAATTGCTCTACCAACTGAGCTACGGATACATCCATCTCAAAAACTGTGCAAAGGTATGAATTTTTTTTTAATAATCCACTGTTTTAATCAAAAAAATAATTCTGACTTTATTTTCTTGATTTTTAGTAAATTATATGTTTTGATTATACTACATAGTTTTGTGTATATCTTTATTTGATAATTAATTTCTTGTTGTTTTCATCAAAATCTATTTCAATAACGTTGTTTTCAAAGCTTCGTTTGTCTAATAATTGTTCTACTATCAAATCTTCAACTTCGTTTTGAATTGTTCTTTGAAGTGGTCTTGCTCCATATTGTTGGTTGTATCCTTTATCAGCCAAATAATCTATTGCTTTTTCCGTTAAAGAAATTGTATAACCTATTTCTTTGCATCTATTACTTAATTTGTTCAATTCCAATAAAATAATTTTGTTGATATCTGCTTTTTTTAATGGATTGAATTGGATAATTTCATCAATACGGTTTAAAAATTCGGGTGCAAAAATTTTCTCTAATGCTTTTTGTGTAATTGTGTGTGCGTATTGTTTGTTGTCATTTTCTTCCGTATTGAATCCTATTCCTTTGCCAAAATCTTTTAATTGTCGTGTGCCGGCGTTAGATGTCATGATAATTACAGTGTTTTTGAAGTCGATTTTTCTTCCTAGACTGTCGGTAATAAATCCTTCATCAAGCACTTGTAATAGTACGTTGAATACGTCGGAATTAGCCTTTTCTATTTCATCGAATAATATGATAGAATATGGTTTACGGCGAACTTTTTCTGTTAATTGACCTCCTTGTTCGTAACCTACATATCCCGGAGGAGCTCCCACGAGGCGTGAAACGCTGAATTTTTCCATAAATTCGCTCATGTCGATTCTTATTAATGAATCTGCCGATCCGAACATGTTTTCAGCGAGTTTTTTTGCTAATAGTGTCTTACCTACTCCGGTAGGACCTACGAATATGAAACTTCCAATCGGACGATTTGGCTCTTTTAGTCCAACTCTACTGCGCCTTATGGCTCGAGTAATTTTGTCGATAGCTTCGTCTTGTCCAATAATATATCTCTTTATATCATCACTCATCCTTAGCAACCGCTCGTTCTCGTTTTCTGCAAGTCTTTGTACAGGTACTCCGGTTATCTGAGAAATAGTTTCTCTGATATTATCTACTGTAATCTCTATTTTATGTTCAGATTCAATAGCTAACCATTTCTCTTTTTCTTCTATCAGTTGTTGATTTAGATTGGTTGCCAAATCCCTCATTTTTGTGGCTAACTCAAAGTCTTGTCGTACTATAGCGTCCTTCTTTATATCTTCTGTAGTGGAGATTCTTTTTTCAAGGTCTAATATTTCTTGTGGTGTATTGTAGTGGCGGATGTGAGTTCTCGATCCTACTTCGTCTAATACATCTATGGCTTTGTCCGGAAAATTTCTGTCTGTGATATATCTTTGAGATAGTGACACACAATATTCTAATGCTTCATCGCTATATTTTACGTTGTGATGGTCTTCGTATCTATTTTTAATGTTTCGAAGTATTTGTAATGTCTCTTCTGCTGTAGATGGTTCAACGATTATTTTTTGAAATCTACGTTCAAGTGCACCATCTTTTTCGATGCTTTCTCTATATTCATTCAGCGTAGTAGCTCCAATACATTGAATTTTTCCTTTTGAGAGCGCAGGTTTTAATATGTTAGCAGTGTCAAGGGAACCTGTTGTTGCACCGGCTCCTACTATGGTATGAATTTCGTCGATAAAGAGAATAATGTTAGGATTTTTTTCTAATTCATCAATAATGCTTTTTAAGCGTTCTTCAAACTGACCCCTGTATTTTGTGCCTGCTACTAAAGATGCTATATCTAACGATACTATGCGTTTGCCACATAGTAATCTTGTGACTTTGTTGTTTACAATTAATTGTGCTAATCCTTCTACTATTGTAGATTTACCTACTCCGGGCTCTCCTATTAATACCGGGTTATTTTTCTTTCTTCTGCTTAATATTTGTATTACGCGTTCAATTTCTCTTTCTCTTCCAACTACAAGGTCGAGTTCTCCGTTATATGCAGCTAATGTAAGGTCTCTGGAGAAATTATCAATAGTTGGTGTAGATGACGAATTTATCGTGTTGTCGTTACTTTTGTTTTGTGAAGAATTTGAGAATTTAGGAGGTGTATTTTCTATATTATCATCAAATTCTTCTTCGTCTTTGTATATGTCGTTTTTAATTTTTTGATTTTCTTTTATCATAGCAATTATTTTATGACTATTAATTTGGTGTGAGTTGAAAATGCGGATTATATCTGATTGCTTTTGCATTAGCAATGCTAATAAGAAATATTCCGTGCGTGTATAATTGTCTTCAAAATTTATTTTACCCGTTAAGTTAGCGAGAAGTAGGGCATTAAAAGATGTTTTATGAAGAATAAATCTATTATCAATATTATAAGTGTTATTATTTGTGTGATGTTCTGTTATTGACAAACTATCTAATTCCGTTTTTATTTTTGGAATATCTATTCCTGTGTTTGTCAATATTTTATATGCAGTACATTTGGGATTACTTAATATTCCTTGCAATATATGATTAGGGTATATTGCTGATAATTCTTTTTTTATTCTAATATCGTTTCCTAATTGTATGGCTAAATAGAGATTTGAAGATAGAAATTCGTTTTTCATTTTAAAATCCGTTGTAAAGTATTTCCAATCTCATTGGTGAATATTCGTTTTTGCCACTGCGGATTGTTATTGCTGCAAGTTTTGTTAATGGTTTTATTCTTGAAATTGTTGATGACGATGACATCGTTAATTCTACAGGAATGAGCAATAAATCTAAAGTTGCATCTTTATCAATTTCTTGTCGTAAGTGACGTGTTAACAGATAATTAATGTCTATTTTATAGCTGTTTGAGGTGTAATTGTATTCAGCTACAATTGCTGTTGTATCTGTTTGTTGTGGAATTTGGTTAGTAGCAATAAAATGGTCGTATTCGTCTTTTGATAAAGCTAATAAGTATGTTGGCGGGTCGAGGAATACGTCTTTATCATCAAATTCAATTCCTTCTACCATAATTTCTGCAGCATTGATATTGAATTTTCGGTTTTCCCCGATTTTATCGAAAATTCTCTCTTTTATTCTGCCTAATGGTAATGAGATTTTCGGGTATATACCACCCGCTGATTTTATGTAGTTGATACTATCATGGCAAGTGGCTATATTTTGTATATCATGGTGATAAAATCTGTTAAGCTGTCTCACCTCTTTGTTTGCCGGGAATGCTATTGATGTTTTTATTATCGTATCTTGACCGTTCTTTTCTATTGTGTAATGGTAATAAAGATACAAACCTATTTCGTTAAAATGGAAAAGAGTAGAGTTTCCGTATCTTGATGTGATGTATAATCCTTTAAAGGTTTCTAAAAATTTTTTTTCACTTTCGTAAGCCTCATGAGGAAGGTTGAAGAATCTATTTAACTGGGTATCATCGAATTTGTATCTTATGTATTTGGTGGTATTTGTATCCGGAGTGCCTGATGTACAATCTATCGAAGTGGCTATTCTTTTACCCATTAGTATTGATGAGTCACAATAGTCTCCTGGAATTAAATTTGATAGATATTGAGTGTAATAATCGATGCTTTTTTTGTTTATTTCATAGATGCTTAATTCTACGGGAGAGTAAGCCGACCCGAACCATGTTTTATATAACATAGTAAGTACTAATGAGTCGGGAGTCGGATGCTTTGCTTCATCAGGAAATTTATAGCCTACAGGTGGAGCTAGTTGTATTAATAATTCTGCTTTTGTAGATCCATATTTTGCACTATAAAATTCTCCTAATATCATAGTGTCTGATTGAGCTGATATGGCTTCCGGATAATAGTTTGTACTATTGATATGAAAGGTGTCGTATGCAACAATTATTTGGTCTTCCTGTGGCTGAATTTGTATACCTACGGAATTGGTTTGGTCACAAGCAATTAATAATAACAGCGATATTACTGGTAAATATATGCTTTTAATAATTTTCATATTGGAATAGAAGTGTTTGTAATATAAGAAGATTATAAATCTTTTCCTCTCATGTTGGCGGCAAATATCGGGCATAGTTCGCCAAAGAAATTGCTATAATCTTCTTTATATGTTTCTTCTTGAGTGTTAGCTAAAAATGGAGTTTTTTTCTTTTGAATATAACGTTCTATATCCGGTGATATTGTGTCGGAACAATTAATAATACCATCAGAGAAATCGATAGCAATTTTATGAAAAGCCGATGCTGATATAGTTTTGCCTTTAAATGGTTTAAAATCATCTGGCTCAACACCCGGCAATGTGATTTTTCTTTCTATGCCGGAATTGATGTTAGTTTCGAATTCTTCTTTGTAGATAGAATATATTACTACAGATTGAGAGAAGAATGGGTCGCTATTATAAGTGCGTTTGATATATAAAGGCGCAAGACCGGTAATCCAACCGTTACAATGTATGATGTCCGGCGTCCAACGGAGTTTCTTTATTGTTTCCAATACGCTCCTTACGAAAAATATAGATCTTTCGTCATTGTCTTCATAGGTGTTGCCTTCGGCATCGTGTGTGATGCCTTTGCGACTGAAAAATTCTTCGTTGTCAATAAAATACACTTGCATCCTTGTGCCCGGTATTGATGCTACTTTTATTATCAATGGGTGGTCTGTATCATCAATAATGATATTCATACCGGATAATCTTTGTACCTCGTGTAATTGATTGCGTCTCTCATTGATATGTCCGTAACATGGCATAAAAGCTCTTATCTCACAACCTTGCTCTTGTGTATATTGAGGAAATCTTCGGCATATTTCCGAAATTTCAGTTTCTTTTATATACGGATCAATTTCTTGAGTGATGTAGAGAATTTTTACTGGCTCTTTCATACAAGTGGTATTTTATGTTTTTTATTTTCAAGTGTTTTATTTCGGTTCTCAATTACTATTTTTTATCTCATTTTTAATGAGGGCAAAAATAGTTTACAAAGTTACGAATTTTTTTTTAAATACACTAATGTTGAGTCGTAAAAAAAAAGAGAATCGATTTGGAATCGATTCTCAATATTTGTTTTCTTTATTTTTTTATGATTTTAAAGTGCTCTTGATGTGAGCTAGTTGTTATAACAATTATGTATATTCCACTTGGTAAATTGCTTATATTTATGGAGTTGTCGTTTGTTTTTATCCTATTATACTGTCCTGATAAGGATATTAAATCAATGCTTTGTATTTCTTCTTCTGTTTCTATATAAACAATATCAGAGGTGACAGTAGGATATACATTACATTTTTTTGTTATTGTTTCATTGGTTTGGGTAACGTAATCGAATGAATATGAGTTTGGAATATTAGGGTTTGGGTATCGTTTTGTTGTGAAAATTTTTACTTCACCCGGGAGTAGTTTTTGAGATACAGTGTTTTTATGTGGGGTGTTTTTATATGGAAGGAATTGATACCACACATTTTCTTCGGGTAAAAAGTATGGTACGTATTCATCGGCAGACAGATTGTATATCACGAAAATCATTTCGTCGTCATTCCCCCATAAAATAGTTCTTTTTTTGTTGCCTGAAGTTAATTGGTGATATTTTGGGTCTTGAGAAAATATTTCAGGAGCAAGTCGAGTTCTTAAATTGCACATATATCCGATTTTTTGATATTGAGACATTCTTCGTGAATCAGTATAATATCCTAATAATTCAGGCATTGGTTTTGTTCCTGTTCTGCCATTTTCTTCTATAGAATAGTCATAACCTAATTCTTCAAATTGCCAAATCATTTGTGGGCCGTTTAACATTACACTCATTGCTACATTGGCTGCTACTCGATTAAGTCGAACATCTTCATCGGTGGCAATGTTTCCTTTTCCCCAAGTTTTTGCTTTGTAAAAGCATCTCTCTTCGTCATGACTTTCGGCATAAGATACAAATCCGTCTTTGTTAGCATTTGTAAAATTGTCGTCAGTGAGCCATCCCATAGCTGTTTGGCAATATGCATTAGAGGTGTTTTCCCAGCACATCATGCCGTTTTGTACATAGTTTTCTCTTTCTCCGTTGAATGCCCAATGCTCTAAAATGAAATATTTGTCATTATTGTATCTTCTTACTCCATTATTATAGTAGTCGTACACGTTATTCTTTCTATTATTACAATCTACACCGCATAATCCGTGAGATAAATCCATTCTAAATCCGTCTATTTTGTATTCTTTCAGCCAATAATAGAGCATATCTTTAAAGTATTTTCTTGTATTTGCAAAGTCGTGATTAAAATCGTTAAAGACGTTACCGTCGTGTGGAGCTGAAGTGTTGAAATAAGGATTGTCTTGTATTGGGTGTATTTTGAAAAGAGGGCAGATGTCGGTGGCATGGTTTATTACCATGTCTACAATAACAGCTATTCCTCTTTTGTGTGCTTCATCAACAAGGGTTTTGAAGTCATCTTTGTTTCCGTATGATTTGTCTAATGCGAAATAGTGGGTCGGGTTATAACCCCAACTTATATTGCCGTCAAATTCTGATATAGGCATCAATTCTATAGCATTTACTCCTAAGTTATCGATATAGTCCAATCTGTCTATCAACCCTTGGAAAGAGCGTGCCGGTGAAAAATCGTATACCCATACTTCGTAAATGAGTAAATTGTCTTTATCAGGGGCTTGGAATTGTAAGGTTTCATCCGACCATTCGAAGTCTGTTTTTGTAGTTGAAAATACAGATACAGGACCATCCCCTTGTGTTGGATATTCTATTTTGTCGGAATAAATATTATCCGGTATATATGTGTCGTATTTTTCTACAATATATTCTGAATAGGGCTCTGATATTTGTACAAAACTATTGTCGTATCGCTCTATAGAGTATTGAAATCTATATTTTTCACCAGGTGTCAGGTTGCAAATTGTTAACCAATGGTAACCTGTTGCTGTATCTAATTTCATTTGATATTCCGAAGAGTATTCCCAATTGTTGAAATCTCCTATTATGTATACATGTTTTGTGTCTTGACCTTTTTTATTCCTAGTGTATAAGGAGAGTGAAATTTTGGTGTTATCTTCCGGATAATATGTTATACCATCGTTTATTTCGGTTGGGCGACTTTCAATAATAGTATTTGATGCACAAAAGATGTTCATAGTATCTGTTACTGTAGTTGTGTCTTTTGTTGCAGTAGCAATACATTTATAATAACCATAGTTATTGAAAGAATATTTATATTTTAATTCGTTTCCGTTTGTTTGAGAGCATAATATATCATTTATGTAAAATTTGATATCAGCAGTGTCGGAAGAAGTAATGTTGAAAATAATGGAGTCGTTCTTGTTAACAAAAGGGTTTTTAGTGTTGTTGAATTTAATAGATAGTCCCGGTTCGGATAAATAAACGAAAATATCGCTTCCATCTTTGGCTTTTCCCTCTTTCGACCCATTTGGTCCGTCGTTGAATACGAATGCCATAGCGATAATTTCTTCAGTTTCCGGACATCCATAATAAGAATAGATATTAGAAATGTATAAAACCCAATTATCTCCTTCCTTTGTCATTTTATATTTATTCTCGCCACCTCTCCATTCCGGGGCATATTTCCAATCGTTATTAGATATGCTCTTGGATGTTATTAATCCGGTATGTGCGTAACATTGTGTTGCATTGCTCATCCCTTTATTACCTTCGTTCGGATTAAATATAATTTTTATTTCTCCTTGATATCCTTTTTCTATGAATGAGGGAGAAGTGGTGATTTGACAATTTACTGTTAATATGCAGATTAACAGTGTAAAACATAATACTAGTTTTTTCATATTGTTATTTAATTTTTTTTGTTTTTACTTTAAAAGAATAGTTCCATTCATTGAAGTAGTAATTCCTTTTTTCTGATTCGCATTCTCCTCTTTGAAAATCTACATTTTCGGAGCGAGAATATTTTTTTTTCGGAGATAATTCTCCTCCCCAATCAGAGTTTACTATCATACGATATGCATCTATTCCGCCGAAATAAAAATATTTTTCTGCATCTGTCTTTCCCCAATCTTGAACTCCAAACGAGGGGTCTACAGGAATCCAACCCATACCTTCAATATAAATTTCAGCCCAATCGTGAAGGTTTTCATACCCGGGGTGTAGCATAAACCCACTTTGCCATCTGGCAGGAATTTTTTTGTACCTGCACATTGTAATAAAAAGTAGAGTAACTTGCCCGCAATCGCCATGTTTTTGTTCGATAACATACTCCGGTATGTTTTCTATAGTACTGTATTCGCGTGCAGATGCCCATGGATATTCTTTGCGTATGCTTTCAAAAATTTTTCTCGCTTGATAATATGGGCGGGTTTCATCTCCTACAATACTATCTGTTTTATTCTTTATCTTTTCTGAAAATATTATATGTGGGGCTCTTTCAGTGATGTATTCTTTGAAAATTGTAGTGTCTGCTTGTGTGTGTTTTATATCACTTGGTAGTGGATGATATTCTGCATATGTTTTAAATTTATACTTTATTTTGTATTTATTATGCTTTTTATTGTTTGTTTTAATATATGCATTACTGTGAGTAGTGTTGGTGGTTATTATATACTTCTTTGAAGAGAAGTGGTTTACATCGGTTTGCCTTTTGTTGTCTACTCTTGGATAAGGTAACCAAATATTATGTTCTTTGGCATTCGACGTGTCATTAATAGTAAGTGTGTAGTGAAATGTAACTTTATGAGGCACAAGAAGATTATTTTTTGTGTTATGATACTCGTTCAATACGTCTGTAATGTGATTTTTTATTATCTCTTTACGGCCGGATTTTTCTTCTCCTTCAATTAACTCTTTTATTCGTTTACAAGTAGTATCAATTCTGAAAAGATTGGCAGCTGCATTTCGAAAGTAAAATTTTTCTCCATCTATATACATAAATTCCAAGGCTTTGCTATCTTCCCATTTTTTTATATCCGTACTATCGGCATTAGGGTAATATTTGTGTATGTATGGTAGAATGTCTTCCGTTTTTTTATTGAAGTCCAATCTTATTCTCTCTTCCATCTCGTTGTTAGTGATAGTTGAGAATAATAACAACGTAATAAGTAGTATCATATATTATTGATTTTATTGTTTGTAATGGAGTATAAAAGTGGAGAATGGAAAGGAGATAAATCTAATAAAATCGTATATCCTTTTAATAATGATGATTTTACGTCAATGATTCTTTGATTTGAACTCCCTCTGAATAGTAATGTTTCGTCTTTTAAAGAATCAATAAATGGTCCATCTATCAATACGTCAATATTTTTTAGTAGGTTTATTGCATTTGGAAGGATAAGGATCTGTTCGTAAGTATATCCTGTATAGCACCAAATGGTTTTATTGCTATGTGTTTTTATCAGTTCTGCTAACTCGGCAAATCCGGATATTTGCATAAATGGGTCTCCTCCGGAAAAAGTGACGTTTTCATTATTTGATAATATAGTTCTAAGGATATCTTGAACAGGGGTTTTTATACCATTGTCTATTGACCAAGACTGAGGATTATGGCAGTTATGACAGTGATGAGTACATCCTGCAGAATAGACTGTAGTTCTCAATCCCGGTCCGTCTACTATTGTTGATTCAATTATTTTTAATATTGACAATTCCATTTTAATTATGTGTTACTCTGTCGTTTAACTCTGCTAATTTTGAAGAGTTCCACCTATCTGTAGTTCCTACTAAATATCCGGTTATTCTTTGTAATTTATCAATGTTTGTACTGCCACAATTAGGGCATGTTTTTATCTCTTTTTCCGAATTTTCATAACCACAATTCAAGCATTTGTTTCTATTGTGATTAATTGATCCATATCCGATGTTGTATTTGTCCATTAAATCTACAATTTGCATAATCGACTCCGGGTTGTGAGTTGCATCACCATCTATCTCAACATAGAAGATGTGACCACCTCTTGTGAGTTCGTGATAAGGGGCTTCTACTTCGGCTTTATGCTTGGCATTACATTTATAATATACCGGCACGTGGTTGGAATTTGTGTAATATTCTTTGTCGGTAACACCCTCTATTATACCAAATTCTTTTTTGTCTTTTTTTGTAAATCTACCTGATAGTCCCTCAGCCGGAGTGGCTAATATGCTGTAGTTGTGTTGATATTTTTCGCAAAATTCATTAGCCCTATCACGCATATATGTGATGATTTTTAAACCTAATTGTTGTGCATTTTCATCTTCTCCGTGGTGCTTACCTGTTAGCGCTATTAAACATTCTGCCAATCCGATAAAGCCTATTCCTAAAGTACCTTGATTTATTACACTTTCTATTGTATCGTTCGGATTTAAATTATCACATCCAATCCAGAGTGAAGACATCAGTAATGGGAATTGTTTGGCTAAAGCTGTTTTTTGGAAGTTATATCTTTCGTGTAGTTGTAATGCCGTAATTTCAAGAATAGAGTCTAATTTTGCAAAGAATGTATTTATTCTCGTTTCTTTATCTTTTATTTCTCTACATTTTAAAGCTAATTTTACAATATTGATTGTAGTGAAAGATAAATTTCCTCTACCGATAGAAGTTTTTTCTCCAAATCTATTTTCAAAAACTCTTGTTCTGCAACCCATAGTAGCAACTTCATAGTTGTATCGTTCCGGGTCGTTGATGTTCCATTTTTCATGAGTATTGAAAGGAGCGTCTAAATTTAAGAAATTCGGGAAAAATCTACGTGCACTTACTTGGCAAGCTAATTGGTATAAATCGTAATTTCTGTCAGTAGGTAGGTAACTTACACCACGTTTTTTCTTCCATATTTGGATAGGAAATATTGCTGTACCGCCGTTTCCCACTCCTTGGAATGTACTCAATAGTAATTCTCTGATAATACAACGTCCTTCAGCGGAAGTGTCTGTGCCATAGTTGATAGAACTGAATACAACTTGGTTACCACCTCTCGAATGGATTGTATTCATGTTGTGTATGAATGCCTCCATTGCTTGATGCACTCTAATTACGGTTTGATTAATAGCCTGTTGTTTAATTCTTTCAGTATCTTGTAGAAAATCTAAATCTTTTTTTACGTAATCTTCTATTTCAATATCGTATAGTTGTGGGTATTTTTGCCCTAATAAATCTTCTATTTTCTTTATTTCTTCTATATAACTTTTTCTAACAAATGGTGCTAAATAGAAGTCAAAAGCCGGTATAGCTTGGCCTCCATGCATTTCATTTTGGGCGGTTTCCATACTTATGCAGCCCAAAATGCTGGCAGTTTCAATTCGTTTTGCAGGACGACTTTCTCCATGGCCGGCACATAGACCGTCGTGTAAGATTTTGTTTAACGGGTGTTGAACGCATGTTAATGATTTGGTAGGGTAGTAGTCTTTATCATGAATGTGTATATAGTTGTTTTGTACGGCCTCTTTTACTTCGGAAGATAATAGGTAGTCGTCGACAAAAGGTTTTGTAGTTTCTGATGCAAATTTCATCATCATTCCGGCGGGGGTATCTGCATTCATATTTGCATTTTCCCTTGTAATATCGTTACTTTTTGCATTGATAATTTCCAAAAAGATGTCTCGTGTTTTCGAACGCCTTGCAATAGAGCGTTTTTCTCTATATGATATGTAATTCTTTGCTACGTCTTTCCTTTCCGACTTCATTAATTCTATTTCTACCAAATCTTGAATTTCTTCTACACTCATCTGTTCTTTTCCTATGTATGAAATTCTATCGGATATTTGGCATAGTAGATCATTGTCTTCTCCTTTTTCGGTACTTAGCATAGCTTTGCGAATTGCAGCTTTTATTTTTTCTTCATTAAATCCTACAATTCTGCCGTCTCTTTTTATTACTGTTAGAATCATATCTCTGAAATATAATATTTTGTGTTTTTATTCGGGTATTTTTTTGTAGCTACAAAGATAAGACAATAGTTTTATATGGAAAACTTTTTTATTGTATATTTTAAAAAGTTTTCTATTTTATTTGGTATATTGCTGAATATAAGGTTTTTAAATTTTATGATATTGTAAATTGTTTTCTAAAAAGTATTATTTGTGTGTGTATTTGTGTTGTTTGTATTATCTTTTTTCTTGTGTGTATATAATAATGAACCTCGGAATTAAAATATTCCGAGGTTCGTTTTAATGATTATTATGAGTAAGA
>JAEDFN010000023.1 GCA_016292775.1 Paludibacteraceae bacterium | reverse complement strand
TGAGCGGTAGCGAGATATAATTATTTAATAAAAAATAGAGCCCGTACACCGAAATAAGATGTACGGGCTCTTTTATAGATATCTTTTTAAGCCAAAGCGAGCGTAATAAATAATAATATATTAGTTATCAGCACCTTGCTCTTTAGCCAACTTCACATACAAGTAACGTTTAATACTGCGTTTCGGAGTTTTGGCAAACTCTTCAGGGTGGATATGGATTTTTACAATATTCTCGTAAGAACCGGTAACAGCATTGACCTGTTTTCTGTTCTCTTCCATAATATTAACGATATCCTCTTGAGTAAGTTTGGCGGCATCAGCGGCATCATTATCCACAACGACAAAAGCCACCAGTTTATCTTCTGCATTTTGAAGCACAAGACTCTCAAGCACAAAAGGCATATTATTCAGTTTTGCCTCAATCTCCTCAGGGTATATATTCTGACCATTAGGGCCGAGAAGCATATTCTTATTACGACCGCGGATATAGATAGTACCATCTTCATCCATAGTACCCATATCTCCGGTATGCAGCCAACCCTCTTCATCAATAACAGCTTTAGTAGCCTCCTCATTTTTATAATATCCCATCATCATATTCTCACCACGAACAACGATTTCACCCACTTCGTTATGAGGGTCGGAAGAGAGGATTTTAGCCTCCATACAAGGCAGCACTTTACCTACGGAATTCAGTTTATATTCATGCCAGAAAGAGTGACTGATAAGCGGGCCGCACTCCGTCATACCATAGCCGACAGTAAAGCGGAAACCGATTTTCTTAAAGAACTCTTCCGCCTCCGGATTCATTGGTGCACCACCGATGATAACCTCTTTAAATTCACCACCAAAAGCCTCGGTGAGTTTACGATTAACGGCGGCAAGAATAGTACTATCCAAGAAAGGAACCACCATAGCCCAACGCATTGTGCGCTTCTCCATCATCGGCTGAATCTGCTTGCGATAAATTTTCTCTATAATAAGAGGCACGGTAAAAATACAAGAAGGTTTTACCTCGGCAAATGCCTTTAATAATATCTTAGGAGAAGGAATTTTACCAAGATAAGTGGTATGAGAACCGGCACAGAACGAGGTGAGGAAGTCAAAAGCACAGCCATAAGCATGAGCAAGAGGGAGGAATGCAAGAGCCCTATCTCCGCGCTCAAGGAGCTTGGAACCAAGACCATAAACAATATTTCCCGCCAACGCATTTCCCGGAAGCATTACGCCCTTACTGAAACCTGTTGTTCCGGAAGTATAACTGATACATGCCAATTCCGTATTAGGTATCGTTGGAAACAGAACATCGGCAGATGTAAATCCATTCGGATATTGCTCCTCAAAATTCTCACTTAATTTATTGTAAGCATTTTCTATCTGATCTTTTCCCGGCTTGTGATACAACAAATTATTATTAGCAAGATTAAAAATTGCCTCAACATACAAAAGTTCATCTTCGTCTATGTTCTCCCACAAATAATCACTAATAAAAAGCAATTTTGAGTCGGAATGATTGACAATATGCTTTATATCATTAACATTAAAATCTTGAAGAATAGGAACTATTACAGCACCATACGTTATCGCTGCAATATAAACAATGCACCAACGAGAACCGTTTTTTCCCACCAAAGCGCATTTATCTCCCTTCTCAAAACCTATTGACTTAAAAAGTACATGCAGACGAGCTACCTCTTCTGCAACTTCTCCATAAGTGTAGGTTTTCTTTTCCATATAATCTGTAAAAGCAGGTAACTCCCAATTGGATTTCATACTATGCTCAAACAGACGAACTAAATTTTCGCTTACCATAAAATTATTTTTTTAAATGCACGCAAAGGTACAAAGAATTAAGTAACAAACTGCACATTTCTTGAAAAAATGTGCAGTTATTGCACAGATAAAGGGATTTGAGCAGAAAAAATAGTTGATAATTTACAATATTTTTCGAAAAAATCGCGAAATCAGAATCATTTTGAATTATAACACCCAAAAATTAATCACAACTCCACTGCAAAATTTACAAAATAAAACCAAAAAAATCGTATTTTAAGATTTATTTTGCAATACCCTTTGACAATTCAAATAATGTTCGTACTTTTGCGAACAGATTTATTCGTGTTTTTACGAACAATATATTATCTTAAAAAACAAAAAACAAACAGACTTAATAGTAATAAAAAGCGGATTTGGTGTTTTGGGCAACAAAATACGGATAAAAAAGTAGACAAAAAACGTAAAAAGAAAATAGAAGATAGAATTATGGAAGAAAAAAATAAAGCAAATGAAGAGCAAATAGCAAGAATAGCAAAAGCTATATCAAACCCCACTCGAGTATCTATACTGAATTTTTTAGCACAACAAACGACATGCTATTTTGGTAAAATTTACGAAGAATTACCCATAGCAAAAGCCACAGTATCACAGCACCTTAAAGAGTTGAAAAATGCAGGATTAATACAAGGCGAAATAGAGGGGCCGAAAGTAAAATATTGCATCAACAAAGAAAATTGGGAGAAAGCCGGCACACTATTCTCCGACTTTTTCAAGCAAACCATTGCAAAAAACAACGGCTGTTGCGATTAACATTATCAAACACCACTCTAAAAACAATCCCAACCCGGATAACAAAAGAAATAACACTTAACAAAAACAATACTTAACAAAAACAATACAACATGAAAAAAACAATTGTCTACCTGATTTCACTTCTACTTATAGCATCATGCACGGGAAATAAGAAAGCGGAAAGTTTTTCTGAAAAGCAAAACGAAGAGGCACAACAAGCAAATAAAGATGTTATCGATGATAAAGTCGGCACAGTAGAGCTAATCTATTTCCATGGCAAACAGCGCTGTTTGACATGTATGGCTATTGAAAAATTTAGTACCGAAACAGTAGCAAAAGAATTTCAAGAGCAAGTCGACTCCGGCAAATTAATCTACAAAATCATAGATATTGACAAAGAAGAAGCATTAGCCGACAAATACGAAGTAGCCTCATCATCACTCATACTTATCACCCATACAAGCCAAGGAGAAAAAGTATCAAACCTCACACAATTCGCTTTCAGTTGTGCACGGAAAGAGAGCGAAAAATTCTGCAAAGATCTAACCGAAATCATCAAAGGAGAATTATCATTATTTGATACCGCTTCCGGCACCGCACCGGAAAATGCAGTTGAAACAGCTGAAAATGCTACACCGGGAATTGCAGTAAAAACAGTTGAAAATGCCACACCAATAGCAAAATAAAAACAATACCACCACTATGGAATATTTATACAATCTTATTGAAAGCGGGACGGTACCGGCATTGACAGCAATACTTTTAGGATTGATGACCGCCATATCCCCTTGCCCGATGGGCACAAATATCGTAGCTATAGGATATATCAGTCGGGATTTAGAGAGTAAAAACAAGATATTTTTGCGTGGATTACTCTACACATTAGGGCGAATTATAGGCTACACCACACTCGGTATAGTGTTGATAATGATTATCAAAGAGGGAACAAGTATGTTTGGCATACAAAAATTTTTCACCAAATACGGAGAGTTATTTATCGGCCCGATATTAATAATAGTAGGTATATTCATGCTTATTGGCGATAAAATCAAGTTGCCGAGCATCAATATCAGCAGTGACAAAATAAAAGTGACGGGGAATACGGGAGCATTAATACTCGGGATATTATTCTCATTAACCTTTTGTCCCACCAGCGGACTCTTCTATTTCGGAATGCTGATTCCGATGTCAGCAACGGCAACAGCAGGATATCTTTTCCCCGTGTTATTTGCTATTGCCACAGCATTACCCGTGATTATAATTGCCTGGATATTAGCCTTCAGCGCGCAAAAAATCGGAATCGCATACGGCAAAATTAAAACAATCCAAAAGTGGATGAACCTCATTGTAGGAATATTATTCACCGCAATAGGTATATACTATACCATAACGATATTGATAATATAAACCAATAAAAATATAAAAGCTATAACGAGAACGGCTTAAGCAACCATAACGACATTGAATTACAAACCAAAAAACATAAAAATTATAACAACATGGAAATTAAAGTATTAGGAACAGGATGTTCAAAATGTAAAGCCACCTACGAAACGGTAAATAAAGTAGTAAAAGAAAATAATATCAACGCAACAGTAACCAAAGTGGAAGATATTATGGAGATAATGAAATACAACGTAATGAATATGCCGGCAATAGTAATCGACGGTAAAGTAGTAATAAGCGGCAAGACACCCGGTGAAAAAGAGATAAAAAATTTGCTCGGCATATAAAAAAACAAAAGAAACTCAAGATATCTTCCACTCACTAAAAGCGAATAGGAAATATGATGAGTTTCTTTTTTAATAAAAAGAAAAAAATATGATACAGAAATTTGCAGATTGGCTCGTATATAATATAATGAATCTATCGCCGGAAACGCCAATAGGGATATCAGTAAATTTCTTTTTTTACGACACCATCAAGATACTGATACTCCTGTTCTTAATATCATCGTTGATGGGGATTATCAACGCCTATTTCCCGATAGAAAAACTAAGAAATTTTCTCATCAACCACAAATTATACGGGCTACAGTACCTATTAGCATCACTGTTCGGGGCAATAACACCCTTTTGCTCCTGCTCATCAGTGCCATTATTCATAGGATTTGTAAAAGGAGGCATACCATTAGGAGTAACATTCTCATTTTTAATAACATCACCCTTAGTAAACGAAGTTGCAGTGGCAATGTTTCTCGGGTCCTTCGGATGGAAGATAACGTTGATATACGTGCTGAGCGGGATTATCCTCGGCACGGTAGGCGGCTTCGTGCTCGGTAAAATGGGTCTATCACGATATTTAAGCGAATGGGTGAAGCAGATACAAGTGGATTCAGAACAGCAGACAGCGGAATGGGAAGAGAATAAAATAGGATTCTTCAAGAGATTACCCACTATCATCAAAGAGTCATTAAAGATAGTGAAAGGGGTGCTGATATACATAATAATAGGAATAGCGATAGGAGCGGCCATGCACGGGTACGTTCCGGAACAATTCTTTGCCGAATACCTCTCGGCAGACAAATGGTGGTGCGTGCCACTTGCAGTGATTCTTGCAGTGCCGATGTACGCCAATGCAGCCGGCATTGTACCTGTAATAGAAGTATTTGTTGCAAAAGGAGTACCTATCGGCACTGCCATAGCATTTATGATGGCAGTAGTAGGACTGTCGCTTCCTGAGATGACGATGCTCAAAAAGGTGATGACCTGGAAACTAATAGGCATCTTTTTCGGAACAATAACGATATGCATCATTCTTTCCGGATACCTATTCAACCTGATTCTATAAAATAGAAGCAAAAAAACATTCTTGTACATATCACAAAAAAAATGTAATTTTGCGGAATGAAACAATTACAAAAACAAGTATAAAATAGCATTATGATATGAAAATAGAATTTAGAATCAATTACCACACACAATGGGGTGAAAGAATATACATAACAGGTAATATTCCGGAATTAGGAATGGGAGACCTAACCAAGGCGGTAGCAATGAATTACAATGCACCGGACAATTGGGCATTAGAGATAGAAGTAGCCGACACCGCAAAAACCGACCTCGAATACAAATACATCTTCAAGAACGAGAACAGCGGTAAGATTGAAGAAGAATGGGGAGCTCCACGTCCATTGACAATAAAAAAATCGGTAGACAAGATAATGTATATCGACGCATGGAATTCCGTTTCCGACCCGAGCAATAATTTCCTCACCGCACCATTTGTCAACGTACTGTTAAAAAGCAATTATACCCCGGAAAACGGCAATGGAGACATACATTTCAGCCATAGTTTCAAAGTAAAAGCCCCATTACTCAAAAAGGGAGAAGCAGTATGTATCATAGGTAATTGTGAGGAACTCGGCAATTGGGATGTGAACACCCCACACCTCTTGAGTAATAAAAACTTCCCGGAATGGAGTATCAATCTAAACCTCAGCAAAGCAGGCGAAGAGATACATTACAAATACGGCATATACGACACCAAAGAGAAGCAATTCCGCTATTTTGAAGAAGGGCCGGATAGGATAGTACCAAACAAAAGCGGTAAAATGCAGGTAAATATCACCGACACCTTTATCAGGACCAACAATACCGGATGGCGTGGAGCTGGAGTAAGCATCCCGGTATTCTCACTACGTAGCAATCGCTCATTCGGATGTGGCGACTTTACCGACCTGAAATTAATGGCAGATTGGGCATCCTCTGCAGGGCTGAAATTGATCCAAGTATTACCATTAAACGACACTATCAGCACACATACCGGAAGCGACGTACTTCCATACGCAGCGATTTCCGCCTTTGCACTAAACCCGCTGTTTATGGACCTTGACAAACTGCCTATTGACCCGAAAAGCGACATAGCAACAGAATACAAAAAACTACAACCGGAGTTGAACTCTTTAGAGATAATGGATTACGAAAGAGTTATTGCCTTCAAACTGAAATACATACAGCAATCATATCTCTATAAAAAGAACACATTCTTAAAAGATAAAAAATTCAAAGAGTTCTACAAAGAGAATGAATATTGGTTAAAACCATATTCTGTATATAGTTGCATTCGAGACCATAAAGGCAGTGCCGACTACCGCACATGGAAAGAATTTGCGAAATACAGCGAGAAAAAAGCCAACGAATTATCAAGTCCGAAACACCCTTGGTACGACGACGTAGCGCAATGGTGGTACTGCCAATATCACCTACATCTACAGCTGTTGGAGTCGGTAGAATATGCACATAGCAAAGGAATAGTAATGAAAGGCGACATACCTATAGGCGTCAATCGCAATAGTGTAGACACATGGGTAGAGCCGGAACTCTTCAATATGAACATGGCAGCCGGAGCACCACCCGATATGTTTGCCATCAAAGGGCAGAATTGGGAGTTACCGACATATAATTGGGAAGCCATAGAGCGCACCGATTACACTTGGTGGAAAAAGAGATTCGCACAAATGTCGCGCTATTTCGACACCTTCCGTATCGACCATATCTTAGGATTCTTCCGTATATGGCAAATTCCGCTCACAGAAGTAGAAGGAATAATGGGATACTTGAATCCATCAGTACCACTTTATGTAGATGAATTTGAGAAACGAGGAATTTGGTTTGACTACGAAAGATTTACCAAACCATATATCACCGATGAGATATTAAACCATCTGTTTGGAGAAGAGAGCAATTGGGTAAGGCAGCACTGCCTATATATCGAGCACGGCTTTGCATACAGATTACGCCCTGAATATCAACATCAAGCAGAAGTTGAAGCTCGCTACAACAAAGGGGAATTTTCAGAAAAAGTAAAATACGGACTCTTTGATTTAATCTCCAACGTACTACTCTTTGAAGTTCCCGGCAGTGAAGGACGACAATATTACCCACGTTTCGGCATGCAGACATTAAGTACGTATGCAGCCCTTGATTGGAAGCAGAAACAGGTATTTGACGAATTATATGTAGATTACTTCTACCGCCGCCAAGACAGTGGATGGTATGAATCGGGATTGAAGAAATTACAAGCATTAAAGAATGCGTCAAATATGCTCATCTGTGGCGAAGACCTTGGAATGATGACGCATTGTGTAACCGAAGTAATGAAGCGCTTATCTATATTGAGTCTTGAAATACAGCGAGCACCTAAAACGGATAAGATCGAATTCTTCCATCCTGCCGACGCACCATATTTATCAGTAGTCACACCATCTACCCACGACATGAGCACAATACGAGGATGGTGGGAAGAAGACCATGAAGTTAGTCAACGCTTTTACAATCAGCAATTAGGACATTGGGGAGGGGCACCATACTTTGCAGAGTGGTGGATTTGTCGCGACATTTTAAATATGCACCTCTATTCCCCTGCAATGTGGAGTATCTTCCAATGGCAAGATTTAATGAGCATTTCTCCGGAATTACGTCGTGAAAACCCTAATGATGAACGCATTAACGTACCGTCAAACACAAAATTCAGTTGGCGTTATCGTATGCATATTACCCTCGAAGATTTACTCAGTCACACCGAGTTCACCACAACATTAAAGAACTATATAACTCAATCCGGAAGATAAAGATAGAGTAATATACAACAACAAAAAATAAGGGCACCCAAAAAGTATTTTATCAACTTTTTGGGTGCCCTCTTATTTACAAATCAGGGAAAAATAAATGCCTTTTTTCAAGGCATTTTATCACTATTTTTGCCTTTTCCCAAGATTTATTTATCCAAGTCTTTTTAAATTCTTATTATTCTGATTTTCAAAAACACACTTCAATATTTCAACTACGGCATCATCCGGAGATGCATTATTATGCACCAAAAAATAGCCGGGTTTGAAAGCAAGGAAATCTATATTCTTCTTTATCAATTCCAAATCAGACGCACTCAATTCCTGCTTTCGTGACATAATAACATCGGTATCGGCAGTAAGTAAGATATTATAATCGAGAGACGGAATAAAAATACGGCCGAAGTAATATAGAAATTTCGGATTAAGGAAAATACGACTTCGGCGGCTATCACAGATAATATCAGTATAATATCTATCAAAAATTACCAATCGAGTAATACGAGTGATACTCTTGATCTTTATCCAATAGCCTAAGATGTAATCTATAGTATAATAAAAAAGCCGTAACAGAGAACTCAACTTACCAGTTCTACCACCACGATGTGGATTATCATAATTCTTATCCACCTCTTTCTTCAGTCCGGCAGAATGAGCCACATCACTCAAATTACCAAAAAGAGTAGGACGGAAATGCATATATTCGTGAGCATCACGAAAAACAACACCCAATGAATCAATGATTTTATTAATTACAGTAGTTTTTCCAACTCCATCAGGACCGGTAAAACCGATACTAAAGCCGGTATTAGAACGAAGATAATTGGATATTCTGTAATATTCGAACTTCAAAAATCCCGAAAAAGAGATAAAAGGAGAGTGTAAAAAGGCATTTAGCAACAATCTTTTTCCCGACAATTTATCACATTGTGCCACACCATTTACTCCAAACACATTTTTCAGCATTTCATTCACAGCCGTATTATTCTCTACCTCTTCTCTGATAGCCTTATATTTCTCCGGGTAAGGGGCACCGACAGCACGGTCGTAAAAATATTTATCCAAAAACTCACACACCCTATTCACATGATAAATTTTACCATTGTACACCCTATTGGCAATAAAAAACGAAGCAGGAATTAAAAGAATACCATAAACGGAAGTGTTGAAAAAGAAATCGAACTGAATTAACTCTACAGTACCATCATCATTGACCCTTCCGCAAACCCAAGTAACCAGTCTATCGGAATTAAGATAAGTAATAATTTTCCAATCCTCATTATTTATAATCGACACTAACTCGTGTTTTATACCGGAAAAACATTTTTTACTTATGATGATATCGATATCACGACTTGGATTTGATTCCGGCAGAGTTTCATAATTTCGCAGCACTGCATAATCGGAATTATCATTTAAAAATCCGAATATCGAACTAAGGAGATTTGGAGCGTACATTATTTAATTCTCAATAAATTATGTTTTATTTTATCCATCATATACTTAGGATTATTATATATGGAAATAAAAATATTTTTTATAAAGAGTAAGAAATTACCTTTTTTCAAGTAGTAGTAAGCATTACGGAAAGAGTTAACAGCGGTAGCTTCTTTTTTTAGAGAGGCGATCTCTTTCTCGGATAATGAATTTTGGAAATCTATAAAAGAGAGTTCTTTATCCCCACTACGTCTTCGCTTAAGGTTAGTTTTAATATGGCGCATACGCAGGAGCATTCCATAAGCCCCTGTAGAAATTCCATCACCTTTACGATATTTATACAGCACTTCCGGGACAACTATAATCGCCTTACCATCAACATACAAATCGCTCATCCGCGTCCACAAATCCAAATCTTCACACAAATCTTGATAACGAGGTTTACCCTCCGGGAAACCATAAATATTATGACCACCTACCGAAAGTGCCACTTCTCTATTGTATATAGAAGTAGAAGCCATAAAGATAAGTTTTTCTTTCAAAGCCTTTTGATAAAAACCATTTTTTGAAGTTTCACCGATAAATATTCCCCCTTTAGTTTTTTTACCATCAAGATTCATATATTCCAAATAGCACCCCACAGCCATCAGTTGTGAATCAGAAGAGATTTTATCATATAATTTTTCAACAAACAAAGGTAAAGGACAATCGTCGGCATCCACAAAAAGCAAATATTTGGTATCCGCATGCTCTTCCACATATCTGCGTCCGAAAGCAAGACCTCTATTTTCGGGTAGATTAACCATTTCATATTGACGAGGATGGTCTACAAAGAATCGGTTGACAACATCGGCACTACTATCCGTAGAGCAATCATTAATAATCATCAAATAGAAGTCCTGCTTGGTTTGTGCCATAATACAAAGCAAAGTCTCTTCTATATACTTCTCTGCATTATACATGCAAATAGCAAGGGTAAGGTCTGTTTTCATCTGCCGAATAAATTACGTTTGGTATAAACTGCCAATCTAAAAAAAGGGGAAATAATAGTAGAAAACCAAGAGTATAAAAGAGGGTAATCGCGAATAAAATTCATCACTCTACCCCACTGAATATCACAAGAAACATTATCCTTGATAGCATCTCTTTTTTTACGTGGAGATATTATCAAACAATTAAGGAATAATAAACCATTTTTCAGAGTAGCCTTAGCCACAGCTAATATTTGCTTTCTTTCGGCTTCCGACTCATATAATTGCAATAAATCGGTGACTCTTTTACCGGCTTGTAATCTATGAAAAACGGTGTTGGGATTACGGTATTCCACGCTAGTCTGACTACTATCATTAAGGATATAATGCGTAAGCAGAATAGGTTGATACTGCATCGTAGCGGCAAAAAAAGCAATCTTATGACTCCAATCAACATCTTCACAACTAACACGCTCTGTAAAGAAAACGTTATTATCCGTCATCAAACTTCTTTTGAACACATATTTCCAAGGAGCATAAGGCAATGAATTTACTATCAAAAATTTTCTCCCCGTCATAATTTCTTGAGACTTAAAATTATGCACAAGAATATCATTTTCATTCATGATAGTATGTCTTGCAAAATCACACATCAAAATATCAAGCCCATATTTCTTTTGATAATCACACACCACCTTTAAAGCCCCGGGATGAAAATAATCGTCGGCATCGATAAATAGAATATATTCTCCGTATGCCTCTCTTACTCCACGATTACGAGACCCACCGGCACGAATATTTTCGGTGTTGGAAAAAAGGCGCAAATTATTATGCGTTTTCCGAATCTCCGAAATCACCTGTATAGTATTATCCGTAGAACAATCATTGACACAAATAACCTCGTATTCCGCTTCATCCAAGCCCTGACACCAAATACTATCAAGGCAACGAGAGATAGTAGATGCCGCATTATAAACAGGTATTACAATAGAAAGAAAGATATTGTTCATAACAAAAATCAAATCACATTCTCGTATTTATTCTCTGATCTCAAATTTTTCCAATAATAATTACTTTGTATTTTGAAATATTTAAGAGTAGTAAAGACCATAAGGATAGCCCAACCATAAGCGATATTACCGACATTCATACCTAGAAGAAGGATAAAGAAGAGCACTTCGAGGGAAAAAAAGCCAGTAAAGCAGCAAGAGAAAAAGAAAATCAACTTTAAGAAATAAGATATCAAACCATAGTTAGTAATTGCCGGGATAACAGACTTACCATCTTTAAAATCCACACCATATCCGAACCACAAATTGATATCAGTAACATCGAGGTATTTAAAAGTATCAATAATAATATTAACGCGAGACGAGGCGGAATTATCTACGATTTTCATCTCTTCAGTATCGCCGAGAAGAGCGGTATTAAACACAGCAACAGCTCTATTCAGCGGCTCATAATCAATCAAAGGAATAATCATATATATCGAAAAGCCTAACACTACTACCCACACTACGTATTTCAATTTCAAGAAATAGAGCGACAGTAAAGCAAGTCCCACAAAAGCGGTACCGCTACCCATTAACAACATAGTGTATAAAAAAGCGATAATTACAAATTTATGGTCTCTCCACAGCTGAGGGATACTGACACTTGAGCCATTTTGAAACTCCAATAACTTTAAAAAGGCGTAGAAATATACGGTAAGGATTCGGGCAGCATGTGATGGTTCGATAGCTAACGTATTAAACTTAAAAGAGGAGTAATAAGAGAAGCCCATCAAATTGATAATCGGGATATAAGAAACACCGAAAAAGTAAAAAATCTGTTGTAACAAAAGACAAACAGCATAGGCATAAATCACTACCTTTATTATCCGCAAAAAGAAATCGATAGAAATAGCATGATTTACGTATACCAAATTATAATAGAGCCAAAACATACAAAGAAACAAAGCAGTATAATAGAAAGTAGAGGTTTTTGTACTCGGATATAGAGCTCTATTTATAAGTACAGTGACACCAAGAAACAAGAAGCCGAGTAAAGCGGCTTTAGAAAATTTAGGAGATTTAATCAAAAGCAAAATAGGAGTAATAGCCATAAATACCACTTTAGGTATTGAGATTGCCATACCCTCTATATAAATAAACTGTACACTCATAAATACGAGAGTAAAAGCAGCAATATTACGTTCGGTAAAAATATTGTTTAAGGTCATAAATCAGTTCAATATCAAATCTATTTTAGACAATAATTCAGAATTGTTGTATTGAAAATTTTTAAGACTATCAACCATTCCAACATACAACTCTTTATTAGTCATTATATTATATATTTCTTTATGGAAATCACTTTTTGGAGCAATAACCCCGCAATTACTATCCACAATTTCAGAAGCCGCACCGAAATCGGTAGAAATAATCGGCACACCAAGGATTTTCGCTTCATAGGCTACATAAGAGAAAGTTTCGGAAACGGAAAGCAAAGCAACGAGGTTACTCTTAGCAATATAAGGGTATGGATTATCCTTGGCTCCCAACAAGATAACACAATCTTCTACATTATATTTCAATATATTATCTTTTAATATCGCCATTTCATTATCGGGGCCGGAACCGATGATATACCATTTAAAATCGACAGACATCTTTTTCAATTCAGCAGCTATAGAAGGTATTTCATAAAATTGCTTTTCGTAACAAATTCTGCCCACAGAGGTAATAGCAAAAGTATTGTTATCAAAATTTGAGTCCTTAATAGCATCTAAAGCCTGATTTTTAATAGTATCGACATCCAAAATATTTTTAATAGGAACCATCTTATGAGCCAAATTAGGGAATACATCGGCAAAAGAATTTGCTGAAAATATCGAAGGCGAAACCACAAAATCGAAAGTGGCATAGATATCGGCATCCATATTTCCCTTTTCATACGCCAATACCCGCTTATAATCCATATGAATCCAAGCAATTTTCCTGTTTATGCCCGACATAAAAGAGACAAAACGAGTAATCCAACCCTCGGCATAAGCAATAGCCACATCATAATTGCCCGAAAAGGCATACCTTTTTGCCAAACACTTAAGTCGCCAATCAAAGAGGTCGATTTTAATTTTTAGCAGCAATTTATAAAGCACTTTAAAGAGCAAAGCCACAAACTTTTTTATGCCCGACAATGACTTATAGTTTACGCAAAACCAATACAACAACTTATCTTGAGGCAACACATTATATTGAGAGAATACCGACTTATAATACCCTTGTTGAAAAGCACAAAAGAGAGTAATATCGTATTTATCCTTATCTATAATAGAAAGGAGACTTGAGAGACTTTTTGGAATGCCACCATGGTTAAAATCTCTAATACAGAAAAGCAACTTTTTCTTACCCATTATTTACCAATTCTCTTTATTATAGATTTTAAAAATTTATATCCTAAGGAAGCGGGAAGAATGAGGTGAACAAAAGCCACAGCACCATACTTACCACCACCACGTTTGCATCCTTTTTGAATATTACGCATCTGCAAATAGAAACGAGAAGAGGCAACAGTATCTGTTATAAGAGAAAAAATATCACGATAACGCCAAAAAGCAAAGACATCCAAAGCCCGGAAAAGATCACTATTATTTACAGAATTATTATTTACATAATTAACCATCTCGGAATAGACCACAATGCCGGAATTCAATTTCAGTCCCAATTTAGTATTAGTCATAATCGACCCGCTACGCACAAAATAAGAATAGGTATGAATACCAATTACGGCAAGAGAATGAACTTCATTGACGAGCAAGAAAGTCCACAACTCATCCTCATGATAAATACCCTCTTTAAAAAGTATCTTATTACCCTTAATTAAATCGGTTTTGACGCATTTATTCCACGCCATTACAGGAATATCTCCATTACTATAAGCATTAATGATAGAGTCGGTAGAAGTAAATACCCTATTATAGGAGTATTTTTTTGAGATATAACTTCCTGTATCGGAAACAACCATATAATTACCTACAATACAATCTGCCCCTGTATTGTCGATACTATTCATAAAAGTATTCAGAGCCCCGTCGGCAAGAACATCATCGCTATCAACAAAAAGCAAATAACTGCCATTGGCATTAGAAATACCGGTGTTACGAGCGGCGGAAAGGCCTCTGTTTTTATCGTGCTTCAGATATTGCACATGAACATCAGCATTATCCAAAATCTCATGAGCTATTGCCATACTATTATCTTTTGTAGCATCATCCACCAAGATAATTTCGCAATCACTACAATCTTGACCGACAATACTATGAAGGCAACGAGCAATATAATCTTCTACTTGAAAAACGGGAATTATTATAGATAATTTCATTTTCTATTAATAAAATTGATTACACCCAAAGCGGAATTAAAAGGGAGTAACATAATTAATTTAAGCATCGGTTTCAAATCGGAATACAGGATATCAGCGGCGGAACAAGCGGAGAAGTGCTTTTTAATAAGGAGAATAATTTCGGAAAAATCATCACAAGAAAGGCGACCTTTATTAACAACTACAAGGCGCATAAAGCTCAATATTCTATGTACATACTGATTTCGGGTTATACGAGCTTGGGGCGATTTTTCACCAAACTCCCCATCTATCATTCTAACAACACACTCGTCCGTAATAAGAGTATGAAATTTTTTCACGGAGAGTTTTTTAGTGATAGCCTCGGAGTGAATACGATAGTAATAAACAGCATCAGAAAAAGCCACCTTATTGGCAGAAAGAATCATTTCACGAGTGGAAACATCATCGGCATCCATCCAATTAGCATCTCTATTCAGAAATAGAGAAGTGCCGGACCACAAAGATTTTCGCACCAAGAAACCATTTGCATTCAGCGACCAAGAGCCTATAGTTTTCATCACAGCCACCCTACCGGGCAGAATATCATCACCATTATTATTAAGCGAGATATCGGGCAGAGTATATCTAACGTTATTGATATTATTTTGAAACGCAATCATCTGACTACAAACGATATCCGCATCTGTATTTTGCTGACGAAGCAGTAATTTTTCGAGATAATCATAAGGAATAATATCATCGGCATCAACCCAGCAAATCCAATCAGCAGAAGCCATATTTACCGCTACCTCACGAGGATATTTGGCAGAGCCGGAATTATCTTCCAATTTAATAATTTTCAATCTACTATCCACTTCTGCAATTCTTGAAATAATATTCCAAGTATCATCCGTAGAGCAATCATCCACCACAATAAGTTCCAAATTGCAAAGCGACTGTTTCAAAACAGAGTTAACTGCATCGGCTATAAAACTCATTGCATTATAAGCCGGCATTACCACGCTGATATCAGGATGATTCATAAATTACAATTTACTTATTACAGAATAGAAAGTAGGTTTATCATCTGCAGTATGCATAAAATAAGATTGTTTCCAACTTAGTTTATGGAAAGTATTATTATTCTTCAACTGCAAGAAGGCATCTTCATTAAACTCCTTATTAAGCAAATCCCCTAGGTCATAAGCATTCGGGTTGTTATAAGGGCAATTATCAACAAGCTGTTTAACAAGAGGAATTTCGTCATACATCACAGCCAAAAAATAGTCAAAAAGGAAGAAATCGATAAAAAGAGAGTGCTTATTCAAGTAAGCCTTAAACAGATTTTCGAGACAATCAAAAAGAATTTTACCGATTTGAGGAGAGCAACCAAGTATCCAAACAGCCCAACGATATTGCGATACGAAATGGATACTATCCGGTTTTTGTTTTATACTGAAAAACGGTAATTTGCAATCAATATTAATTTTGTCGGTTACCAAGACGGTAGCGTCGATCCAAAGACCACCATAATTTTTTAGTAGCGAAATTCGAATATAATCAGCGAGATGAGTGCGAGACATCTTGCCATTATTCACTTTACCTTTAATGAATTTTGGTATAGAAATATATTTTTCTACATTCTCATTTGTAATAAGTACCACTTCACGACCATTTGCATTAGCTCTAACCGATTTATAACAAGCACGAACTATCTCCGGCATATTAGCCTCGCCTTGAAGCCAGCAAACCCAAATCATACGGTTATCAAAAGATTGAGATTCGGGATAAACGGCATCCTTATATTTATTTAAGACAGAGGCAAAATTAAGTTTAATATATCTTTTAATCTCCTCATGGCGTCGAAAAATAGCTTTTCTACCACCAAAGCGAGGATAAACGATATAATAAAAAGTCAATCGAGGTCCGAAATTGAATAGATACAAACAGAACCTCTTTATAATTTCAACAAATCTTTTCATTACTAATAAAGTTATATTTACCCTAAATAAATTAGGATAAAATTTATTTATCGACCAAATTCCTTACATCTCGAATAATATCAGGAAAATCATCACTAAATTTTCGAGCAAATAATTTATCGGAATTTGTCAACATTTTAAAATCATCAGATGAAGCGCCCCACACATAAGGGTTACCACGTTTCCAATCAATTTCTCTCATACAACTATCAATTTCACTATTAGGCAAAAAAATATTTTCTCTAAACGTAGAATTCCATAATATAGTTTGCAGAAATATCTCGTCGCCACACATTGTATGTCTGAATCTTTTCAAGATAAATTTTTCTTTTGAAAGTAGATACTCAACAAAAGGTTCTGTAACACTACACCAATTAGTTCCTTTCTTAAAAATAAAAGTGGAATCATCAACTCTTTTACAAAATTTATTAACAAGAATTTCCAAATATTTTCGAAAGAAATCTATAGTAGAAGAGAAGCGCCCTTGCGACTTATAATATTTAGTAAAGAAATGATAATAATTAATTTTATAACTCCAACGATCGCCCGATTCAAAACCCACAAATTCCGCCCCATAATTTTTCTCAAAAAAATCAACGATATAATTAATAGGTTTAATTGGCAAATCCACCCCTGAAAGTAAATGATAATAAGAATAATTACCAACAGCAAATGCAGTTTTAAATAGAAGTAATTCTGCTTTTATTTGACTAATATCACCCCATCTGATATCTATTCTTTCTTTCAAAAAGAATAATCTGCTTTTTTTACAACAAATATTATCAGGCATAGTAGATTTTTTATCAATCAGAATAAATATATCTGTTTTGGGATGATCCAATAATTCTACCAACACCTGTAATATATTATATTGAGAATGAGCGATAATCAAAAAAGCATGTTTCATAATAAAAACATTCTTAACTACACTTTTAAAATAAAGAAAAACAATCAATTATTCTTCAGACAAGCACTCTTTGATAGCTTCGAGGAAAGCAAAGCCATTTTTTTCATCAGGCTCGAGATATCCGCCTTCAGCCCATTCATTCCAGGCAAAAACGAAAATCATATCCGTATCATAAAAATTTTTAGTATTGTCGATTAGTTGTTTGAAATAGGATTTAAATTTATCGGGAGAGACACCTTGATAGAGGTATCCACGTTCCTTATGGCGAGGGGTATTATCCCAATCGGTAAAAGCACAAGGAATCATTTTAGGGGCATTAGAAAGCGGCCTTAATTCCAATATACGTTGCCACGTGTAGTCATAATCCGCTTTAGAGACCTCAGTAATTTTCTTTTGAGGAAGGAGGCTGCGACGGATGTGAAGAAATCGTTTTATTTCGTGAGAATACTTCATCAATTTAGGGAAAAAAGAAGAATTTTTTTGACGATTAGCGAGCCCTACATATCCGGGGTTCATCTCCACCCCATAATCGAAAAGAGAATGGTCCCAAGAGTTATCAAAACTTGACGCGGCACTTTGATAGATAAAAGTAAGCCCATCAAAGCCATTATCGCGAGCCATTTGAGACCACACATCCAGCATTTTCTTTAATTTACGAATAATATTCGGGATATAGATAACCATTAAAGGCTTGTTATTCTCGGTCATATACCTTGGGTCTTTAAAAAAAGGCAGCAAATAATTAAAATGGTCGACCCAATCTTTTTCGTCATCAAAATTATGAGCAATAAGTACCTTAGGTTGTCGATTAGAAGCCTTCCAAGCATCAGTCCAATCGTGATTAGCCCAAGAAATACAGTATTTTATATCTATCTCAGGGTGAGCTAAAAGCATTTCCATAGGTTTTTCGAGAAGCAGATGACCATTGAACCAATAATGGTACATACAAAAGCCATAAATACCATACTCTTTAGCGATACGGCATTGCCATTTAAGGGTTTCGATATCGCTTAAATCATAATAGTTATTATTAAGAGGTACACGAGGTTGATTATGCCCCTCAAAAAGAGGTTTCGCATCACGCACATTCACCCATTCGGTAAACCCCTTACCCCACCACTCGTCGTTCTCCGGTATAGTATGAAACTGAGGAAGATAAAGCGGAATTATTTTCATAAAGGAAAGATAATATAATAATAATCCAAAAGTATACAGTATGTAATAATCTTATTAGTAACAACTTTATTACTAACAAAGTTGTTACATGAAAATTATCTATTTAATATCTTAATCATCAATATGTTAAAATAAAAAATTTCAACAATTCAATACAAAAAAACATCATTATTTTTCTATTATTTTCAGCACCTTTGCAGGGCAACCGCCAACAACAGAATAAGGAGGGACATCTTTTGTGACCACGGCATTAGCGGCAATAATTGCTCCATCACCGATAGTAACATTAGGAAGAATACAAGCACGCTCCCCAATCCAAACATTTTTACCGATAATAACCGGACCTTTAGAAGTAACCTTACGACTTAAAATAGGAGTATTTAATTCAGAAATTGTATCATTAAGGCCATGACTATTATCAGTTATAAAAACCATACGGCCGATTCTTACTCCATTTCCAATATCAATTTTATTAACACAACTGATATTAGAAAAAGCCCCAATTCCAACGCCATCACCAATTTTTATTTCCGATGCAGTACCCCCTGATTGAAGGTTAGAATAACATCTAATATATACTTCTTCTTTTATACTACAATTCGCACCGATAGAAATTGCCTCCGTACCTTGTAATAAAGCAGGGCGACCGATAATCGAATTTTTTCCAAAACTCTTAAAACACCGTTTATATTTCTCTGTATAAAAATATATCTTAGCTCTATAAAAGAAATAATGACATTTTGGATTCCCTAAAAAATGAGATAAGTAACCAAAGCACTTAAAAGGGAAATAAAAGATATCTAACACTCTATTTTTCATTCAAAATCGAATTATAAATATTCAACAAAGTAGATTTTATAGTATCCGGATTGTGGCGAGCTTTAGCTATGGATATTTCAGAGGAGCTGATTTTTTCAAGCAATTCCTTATCATTATAAACAGACTTCACAATAGAAGCGAGAGTATAAGGGTCGTTTGCCGGGAAAAGAATACCTGTTTCATAATTTTTCACAAGAGAAGGCACCCCTCCAACAAAAGTAGCGAGTACCGGGATTCCAAGATACTGAGCCTCACACACGCTATTAGGGCTATTATCGATATAGCTCGGATGCACATAAATTGTAGAATTGCATAGCTCATTGACAAGCACCTCTTTACCTACACTACCACGAATATTAACATTAACATCCTTTTCATAGATACCATATTTATATTCGTAGAATCGAATATCCGACACTCCGAAAACATTCCATTGGAAATTGAGATTTGTAAAAGACTTCAATATTTTTGCTGTTTTAAGGATAAGATCCACCCCTTTGTACCAAGGATTTGAAATTACGCTAATTATTTTTATATCACCACTATCCGTATATTTCCACTGTTTATTCATATTAATAAAAGCATCACGAAGGGCTTCATCACAATGAAAATATTCAGCATCAGGATTAAAGAGATTAACAAGAGCCTTATCCCACTCCGTACGGCCCATAAAATAATTACATGCTTTGATAGTTTTTATTTCCCGTTTTGCACGACGTCGGAACGAAGGCTCACTTCGCCACCCCATCAATCTTCTACGCCAATTAAGACCGCGACCCAATAAAAAATCGAATTTATTCATACCCACAGGGAATAACGCATTATGACAAGGAGGTATAGAGCCCTGCATGTGAATAACGACAGGGATATCCGTATGAGCACATATTTCACCAAACTCATTCTCGCTACCAAAAATTTGGATAATATCCGGTTTAAAATCGTTGATAATTTCCAAATATCTTGATATGCAATTATTCTTTAAAGATATAGGAAAATAAGTAACCCCATCTATTGTTTCTCTATCATCAACCTCACCAAATTTAAAAGCAACCCCCAGAGAAATAGATTGTACAGAACGAACAATATTCTCAAGCGAAGCAATCCAACCGCCACCATTATGGGAGTTTGAAAAAGAGCTATAAAGCGAAGGAGTAACAGAAAACCAAAGTACACGCATAAGCATTATTTTAATAAATTATCGAATAAATCTAACCATTGCTGAGAAACCTTATTAATATCTAATTTATCTAATGTGACACCATTATTAGCGGCGAGTCGTTCACGCTCATCGGCATTACTCATCAAATATTGAAGTTTTTCAACAAAGATTTTTTCATTAAAAGGAGGAATGGAATAACCATTAACATTATCTATAATAATATCAGACAAAGCGCCAAAAGAATTATAAGCAATAGGGATACATTTATGTTGTAAAGCTTCGGTAAGTACCATTCCAAAACCCTCATAACTACTTGTCATACACAAAATAGAAGCTGCATCATAATAAGAATCAGGATTAACATTACCGGTAAAAATTATATTTTTAATATCCTTTCTCTTACAATAATCCTCTAACTTACCCTTATCAGGACCATCACCTAACATTAGTAATTCCCATTCAGGAAATCGAGAAGAAATTTTTTCCCAAATTTTTATTATTCTATCGGGACGTTTAGCAGAAAAAATCATTCTTCCAACAAAAAGAATCTGCTTTTTCTTAATACATACGGAACTATTAACAACGTTAATAGGATTAGGAATACTAATAATTTTAGGAGTATTAAAAGACCCTATTAACTTTTGAACATCGCCTATAAAACGCGAAGATAACAATACAAAAGCATCGCTACAATTATAATAATTACTTAATTTATGTTTTAAATATTGTTTACGAGTATAATAGCGATATGGATAGCGTACAAACCACGAAATAATATCCCTAATCTTACCGACACTAAATTCTGAAAACAAAATGAATCCCAAATCATCAAAGATATTTGACACAGTAGCGCCGGGGGCTGTATGATAAACACTAATTAATTTAAAATCAATATGATTTTTTATGTGTTTGCATAAATCGAGAATGAAAATATGATGAGACTGATTGATAATAATATTTATGTTATGAGACTTAACAAAATCACATAAAAAATCCTCTCTATTATTTTGCGGAAATACGAAATGATTATTTACTATTTCAGTATCATCTGCACAATTACTTAGAGAAATGATATATGAATTTATTCCCTTCTTAATAAATTCGTTATGTAACAAAAAAGTAACTTTTTCCACTCCTCCTTTATATGGGGATACATAATCTGATGTCAAGAAAAGAATGTTCATTAATAATGACAAATTTTAGAATAATTAATTATAAATTGCAAAGCTCTTAATCTATATTTAAAGTATTTATAAATAAAAATACTAAATGAACTAAATTTTTTATTATCAGGAGAAACAATTTTCAAATGTTCCGGTGATTTTCCTTCCATTAATCCAATATATGTTTTATATCCATCATCAGCACTAAAATATAGTCTAAATACATCATTAGCTTTTACTAAACATGCCCTATAAAGATCTCTTTTATAGAAAGATCCAATAGTATTAGAAGGAGTCAACAAAATTTTTATAAAATAAAAATCTATTCCATTTTCACTTTTCCACAAAGACAAAGAATCATAATCGTATATAATCATCCAATATATAGAATTAATCTTAGAAACATCAATATGCCAAGGATTAATGCTAGGGCCTAATAAATTACATTTACACTTATCAGACCAAATAATAGCATCATCTGAAGATGAAAAAACGACTTCCCTATTTTCAGTTAGTCTATCAACATAATACATATAGTATATATTATCATAATAAATCAATGAAGGACTAACGACCATTTTTCCTAACCCTTTTTCAGAAGAGTTATTTTTCAAATCGGCAATCGTTTGTTTTTCAGACCAATTAATTCCATCACATGTAATTTTTCGCAACAAAAAAACATCATCAACATTAGTAACTACTCCTCTCCTTTTTGTTAACCTATACCAACATTCTAAATAATTTCCATTTATCACTAAATGGGGATCGGAAAAATAATCCAAATTATCTATCTCTTTATCAGTTAAATTATCTATCGGATTATGACAATTCTCTATATCAGACCAATGTATTCCATCATTTGATACATGAATAGATGGACATTCCCATCTATCAACGTAAGGTTTTCCTCCTAAATAAAAAGGAGTTTCTACCATCCAAAACTTAAATCCATTATAAGGGACATCGAAATAAATCACGGAAGGATGATAAGGAGAATCCTTTCCATCAAAAGTTTTAATATCTAAAGGTGAATGATTAAAACTTTTTAATTTAACCCATTCTCTTGATAAATCAAAAAGAATAATAAAAATAAATATCCCTAATAAAAATAATATAATGTATATCAAAACCATAACATTACACAAAGTAGTGATTCCAAATGTCTACAATTTTTTTTATTTAAACAACCTATGATAATAATAAGAAGAACTCAAAATAAAGCTAAAAACAATGGAATATGGGTTTTTAAACATACTAAGACGTAACATTTTAAAAAATAGTATATATTTTCTGCTAGTAAATGCACTATACATATAAACTCCTAATTTATCTTTATTAATTTTTTTTCGTATGTTTCCACCAAATAACAAAGCTACTTTTTGCCAATCTTTAAAATTTTTCCACAATTTATCTGCATCATGCATATGTTGAGAAATACCACCTTCATGACGACGATAAACTGACATTTTCTCATTGACACCCTCTATTGTACCAAGTCTACTTGCAGTTAAAAATAAAATTTGATCACCGGCAGTGCAACCAATTGCTTGAGCTTTTTTATATAAATCAGAATCCAAAATATCTTTTCTATACATAACAGTGGCCGTTTGAAAAGGATAAATAGTTAAAATATCAATATCGGAATAAGATTCTTTTACACACTCGCCATAAAGAATATTCACTTTACAAGGAGTACTAAACACATTCTTACAGGCATGATAAGTGAGAGAGCATTGAGGATTTGCGTCAAGGAAGTCTGCTTGTTTTTGAAGTTTAAGAGGGTCAGTCCAATAATCATCACCTTCACAGATAGCCTCATAATCACAAATTTTTCTCCATTCAGCTAAATAAGGTCTTTTTGATCTATTTTTTGAATAATGATTTTCTTTTAAAAAATACACTACAAAATAGCAATTTTTATTTGTATTGTGCTGTGAATATAAAACAACTGAATCATCATTATCAATCTCATAAGAAGTTGAAGAAGTTAATAAATCAAAATTTGTTTCAACATACTTTCTAATTATTTCCGGCTCGTCATCCGTTGATGCATCATCAATAATTATGCAAATAAAAGGAAAATTCGTTTGTTGCATAACAAATCCATCCAAAGTATCTGTAATATATTTTGCTTGATTGAAAGTCATGCTATTCACACACACTTTAAATTTTGGATATTCCATATTATTTCTCATTAAATCAATAAAAAAATCAATATTTGAAATCAATTACTCAATACAATTAAATTTCAATTATATCACTTATTCTACAATCAACGAATGGCACAATGCCTGTTGCCCATGCCATACCAGTACCAAAAGCACTCATCATGATTTTTTTTCTGCCTGCCATATTATCCTTTAATTCTGATACGATAGTCAAAGGTACAGAGACTGATGAAGTGTTGCCATATTTCTGGATTGTCCGAGGAATCTTGACTGTATCCAACTTCATTTTTTTTGCCACAAAGTTATTTATAAAAGCATTTGCCTGATGGAATACATAGTAGTCCATTGTTTGAATATCCTCATTAGTAGCAGACATCAGACGCTTTATATCTTTAGGAACTTCTACAATGACGAAATTGAATACATCGGCACCTTCCATGTGGCCATGCTCATCACTACGGATATTTCCATACTCATCTACAACTTTTTCTTTTAAAGTCTCTTCAGAACTCATATTTCGATATCCGCCACCCGGAATCATGATAAGTTCACCCCTTGAACCATCTGAGTTGAGAGAGAAATGACTCTCGCCAAATTTCTCATTACGTTCTATCAAGGCAGCCACACCCGCATCTCCAAAAATAAATGCTTCTCGGCGATCCTTACGACTATACACTTTAGAGTTTGTTTCTCCATCCAAAAGCAAAGCCTTGCGGAAACCGCCATTCTGCATCATAGAGTATGCGACAGTAAGTGCACTAATAAAACCTGAACATCCAAGAGAGATGTCAAAGGCCATTGTGGACATAGGAAGACCTAATCTATCCTGAAGCAGGATTGAAGTAGCAGGCATACGATAATCAGGAGTCTGAGAAAGGAAGATTACGAGATCAATTTCGCTTCTGTCGATGTTATTGTCAGCAATCAATTTCTCTGCTGCAGCAAAACACAAATCAGAAGCGCAAGTTTTCTCGTCCGCAAAACGCCTTTCTATGACACCTACCTTATCAACCACTTTCTTGACCTCTTCTTCAGTCCAGATATCCAAGTCGTAATGATAATTATCAATTACGTTTTTAGGTACTGCAGCCGCCATGGCAGTTATGCCTACATTTTTATATGTAATTATCGCCATTAATATTTTTTATTTGAGACACCTACCCCCATCTACAATTAATTCAGTCCCTGTTACCCATTGAGCAGCATCACTTAATAAGTATGCGATAGCAAAAGCTACATCTTGTGGCATACCATATCTACCTAACGGATAAAAATTTAAGTCCTGTTTTTTATCTTCATCCGTATATGTTCCGCTATTAATAAGTTTAGTTTCAACCATTCCAGGAAGTACTGAATTAGACCTAATTC
>JAEDFN010000071.1 GCA_016292775.1 Paludibacteraceae bacterium | reverse complement strand
CATCTGCGCTGAAAAAGTATATAAATTGCCCTTTACAATTCTATTTTTCATATATAGTGAAGTTAAAAGAGAGCGATGAAGTATCGGAGATTATTGATAGTGCTGATTTTGGAACGGTATTTCACAGAGTTATGGAGCTTTTTTACACAGAAGGGCACACTGATATTGAAGAAGCAAAAAACATTTGCGAAAATGAATTTTTAGATACTATAAATGCGACTCATGAAGATAGTAAAAAACTGTATAACAAAGTAATACTATCATTATTAAACAATTTTTTAGAAAGCACTTTGAAATACGACAGCACCAGGAATTTTGAATTTGCTGCTGCAGAAAAAGAAATTTTATTTACAATAGATAAACTGAATTTCAAGGGAATAATAGACAGAATAGATATTGACAGAGAGAAAAAAATCATCAATATTATAGATTACAAAACCTCGAAACCACAAAAACAGACAAAGATAGAATTCCAACATCTATTTAGCAACAATAGTGCGGGACAAGAGGTACTACAAGTGCTGATATATTGCAAAGCGGTCTCGGAATCTAAGGAATTTTGCAAAGAATTGGGCATTGACGATCCGGATAATTACAGCATTCGCCCAATGATATACAAGATTTACGACATTTATAATGATGATAAAAAGGGGGAAGATATACGAGAGCAGGAGATAACCATCACAGTTTCAAAGAATATCGAGAGTAAAATGAAAGATATTTTCCCTAATTTGGAAAATAATGATGAGTTACAAAACTTGTTTAAAAATGAAGAGATGCCCGACACAGATGTTACTTGTAAAATAGAAGATTATAAAACATGGAGATATAAAAACGAATTTGAATTTTATTTAGGAACGATTGCAAAAGATATAATTAATAACACACATTTCGAGCCACCATGTAAGGCATTGAGAAACTGCACATTCTGCCCATATTTACATCTTTGCCGTAAAGAATCGGAAGTTAAAACATTTTAATGTGCTCATTGAATAAGCACAAACAATATTTCTCTATTTATACAAGAAAAAGAAGATATATTAATTAACTGTAGGCGGTAGTTTGCAAAAATCGGATAATAATATTACTGAGTATAGAAAATCCGAAGAGAAAAAAGGAATCATTTACCAAGAACGATTTTCTTTATTTCATTCAATTTCAAGAGGGCCTCGACAGGGGTAAGCGAGTCAATATTAAGGTTAATAATCTCGTCACGTACGGCAGCCAATATAGGGTCATCTAATTGGAACAGATTCAATTGCACACCGTTAGCATTATCTTTTTTAGTGATATTATCACCATTGAGTACGCATTTATTATCCCTTTCAAGTCGTTTTAATATATCATCAGCTCTATTTACTACAGACTTAGGCATGCCAGCCATCTTAGCCACATGGATACCGAAACTATGTTCACTACCTCCACGCACAAGTTTTCTAAGGAAAATCACTTTATTATCTACCTCTTTGACGGAAACATTATAATTTTTAATTCTTGAGAATCGTTTCTCCATTTCATTAAGTTCGTGATAATGAGTAGCAAAAAGGGTTTTAGCGCGAATATTTTTCTTTTCGTGGATATATTCTATAATAGACCAAGCGATAGAGATACCATCATAAGTACTTGTACCACGGCCGAGTTCATCGAAGAGCAATAAGCTACGGTCGGTGAGGTTATTAAGAATAATAGAAGCCTCCGTCATTTCGACCATAAAAGTAGAGTCTCCGGAACTGATATTATCGCTGGCACCCACGCGGGTAAATATTTTATCCACGACGCCGATTTTTGCGCTTTGCGCCGGAACGTAACAACCCATTTGAGCGAGCAAAACGATGAGGGCGGTTTGGCGTAATAGTGCACTTTTTCCTGCCATATTAGGGCCTGTAAGAATAATAATCTGCTGTTTTTCATTATCCAAGAATACATCATTAGGTACATATTCTTCTGTTTCCGCTAATTGTTGCTCGATAACGGGGTGACGGCCGGATTTGATATCGAGAATATTATCTTCGGAGATTACCGGGCAGAAATAGTTGTTTTGAATAGAAATATTAGTAAAGCTCTGCAGACAATCGAGGTTTGCTATCTCGGTACAATTTAGTTGTATAGCGGAAATATAACCGATAGTATATTGTACAAGATCGTTAAACAGTTGAGCTTCGAGAGTTGCAATACGCTCTTCGGCACCGATAATTTTCTCTTCATACTCTTTGAGTTCTTCTGTGATATATCTCTCGGCATTCACCAGAGTTTGTTTTCTTATCCAACTATCAGGCACCTTATCTTTATGAGTATTTCTCACCTCTATATAGTAACCGAAAACATTGTTATAGCCGATTTTAAGGCTGGAGATACCGGTATTTTCGATTTCACGCTTTTGTACTTGCAACAAATAATCTTTACCATGTAGGGATATCATGCGCAAATCATCGAGTTCTTTATTAACCCCGGGAGCAATAATTCCACCCTTACTGGCAAGAGCGGGGAGGTCGTCATTCAATTCTGATAATATTCTGTTTTGCAACTCCTTACAAGGATTAAGGCGGTCGATAATAGCGGCGAGCGCGGGGCAATCTACATTAGAAAAGAGGGCTTTAATACGTTCTACAGCAGCAAGAGCAATTTGGAGTTGATACACCTCACGAGGATTGATACGACCAACAGCAATTTTAGAAATAATTCTCTCCAAATCACCTATTTTAGATAGTTCTTCAAAAAGCAATTCACGTCTTTCGGAGTCCTTAAAGAGGTGAGTAACAACGGATAATCTATCATTAATGAGTTGGATATTTTTTAGAGGGAATAGAATCATGCGTTTGAGCAGACGTCCACCCATAGGGGTAACAGTTTTATCAATAACATCATAAAGTGATTTACCATCGGGGTGTATTGTAGACACCAATTCGAGATTACGAATAGTAAAATCATCCATCCAAACATATCTATCGCCTTGTATGCGACTTAGTTGAGTGATATGACCGATATTATCATGATGGGTTTGATCGAGATAATATAGAATAGCACCGGCGGCAATTACGCCCAATTTAAGGTCAGACACACCAAACCCCTTAAGATTTTTAACATCGAAATGTTTTGTAAGTCTATCCTTAGCCGAGTCGGCAGAATAGACCCAATCGGGCATTTGTTGAAAATAGTATTTACTGCCGAGAAGTGTGACGACATCTGATTTTTTATCGCAATCATATAGCACCTCTTTTGGGGCGAAAGAGTGGATTAATTTCTCTATATATTCCGGTTGACCTTCGGCAACCAGGAATTCACCGGTAGAAATATCGAGAAAACTTACACCCACCTTATTTTTTTCGAGGACTACGGATGCGAGGAAATTATTTTCTTTAACATTAAGTATATTTTCGTTTACGCTAACACCCGGAGTAACGAGTTCCGTAACCCCTCTTTTAACGAGACCTTTAACGAGTTTCGGATCTTCAAGTTGGTCGCAAATAGCCACTCTTAATCCATGACGAACGAGTTTTGGCAAATAAGTATCGAGGGCATGATGGGGGAAGCCTGCAAGTTCCACATACTGAGCTGAACCATTTGCGCGGCGGGTAAGAGTAATACCCAATATTTCGCTTGTAAGGATAGCATCATCGGAAAAAGTTTCGTAAAAATCACCGACGCGAAACAGCAGAACAGCATCCGGATACTGCTCTTTTATCTGGTTATATTGCTTCATCAAAGGAGTCTCAACTATTTTTGCCATAAGAAAATTACATTAACGTAAATAAGTTAATAATCGTTTTGTAAAGATGAGTAAGGAGATAAAACATCACCAACCAAAAGGGTGTTTTACTAAAGGCAGAGAAGCCATAGGGTGATAATCTCCCTTCAATCCTATAGGGGTAGCATTTCGGATATTATAAACGATATCAATAGCAGCCCTGGCATCTTCGATACCGAAGCCTTGATTTTGGAAAATACGTTTATAGCTCTCGGTATGTAATTCTGTAAATCCATTACTGAATTCGAAATTTTCTCCATTAATAGAGATATTTCTGAAAGTTCTTTTACCCTCATTAACAGCCTGTTGAGGTAAAGTATTTTCATTAATACTCAAGAAATATCTTACACGAGCGCGTTTTAACAATAAGAATCCCGCCACTCTATCGTGGGTAGAGACATGGACGATATTTTGTTGTACATTACCGAAAATCCATTGAAGCATATCATAGAAATGCACACCGATATTTGTAGCTACGCCTCCACTTTTATGGACATCTCCCTTCCAACTGGTATAGTACCAATAACCGCGGGAGGTGATATAAGTAAGGTCTACGTCAAAGATTTTATCATCCGGGGTATTATCCACTTTATTTTTCAAGGCTATAATTTCCGGATGAAGGCGAAGTTGGAATATTGTAAAAAGACGTTTTCCGGTTTCCATTTCTACTTTTTCGAGAGCATCCAAATTCCAAGGGTTCAGCACGATAGGTTTTTCGCAAATTACATTAGCCCCGAGGCGTAGACCATATCGAATATGGGCATCGTGCAAATAATTAGGAGTACAAATAGATACATAATCAATTTGACTCTCCGTGCCTTTTAATTTAGAGCAATGGCGGTCGAAGAGTTCTTGTTCGGTAAAAAACGAAGCAGAAGGGAAAAAGCTGTCCATTATCCCCACACTATCGCATTTATCGTAAGCTGCAAGCAGCACATTTCCGGTATCTTTTATAGCCTTCAAGTGGCGAGGAGCGATATAACCCGCTACACCGATGAGAGCAAATTTTTTCATAATAATTACAAAATTATTGAATTGAAGAAACAATAGTATTCACTATATATGAGAGTTGGGATTCATCTAACTCCGTATGCATAGGAATACTTAAAACCTGCCGAGCGAGCAAAGAGGAAACGGCAGAAGAGCTATCAGGTAACATACTAACACACAAATCCTTATAAGCCTCTTGTTCATGGATTGGAATAGGATAATATACCATCGAAGGCACATTCTTTTCCGCGAGGGCATTTTTAAGAGAATCTCTATTGCACCCCACGCACCTAAGTGTATATTGATGGAAAGTATGTTCCGAAAAACTCATACGATTCGGTATTAGTAAAGCACTGATATTTTTTAAAGCTGCATCATAATAGCGAGCTGCACCTTGTCGTGCAGAGATATACGATTGCAGGTGTTTTAACTTCACATTTAATACGGCAGCTTGAATAGAGTCGAGACGGCTATTTACTCCCACGGCGATATGGTGATATTTTTTTAGGGAGCCATGGTTTGCCACTATTCTTGCACGGCATGCAAGTTCATCATCATCGGTAAATATTGCACCCCCGTCGCCAAAGCAGCCCAAATTTTTTGAAGGGAAAAAAGAGGTGCAACCAATATGCCCTATAGTACCTGAATATTTTACGGCACCATTAGAGAAAAAATATTTCGTTGCTATCGACTGGCAAGCATCCTCTACAACAAATAGATTGTATTTCCGGGCAATATTCATAATCACCTCCATATTAGCATTTTGCCCGAAAAGATGCACCGGTATGATAGCCCTTGTGCGGGATGTAATAGCCGACTCTAACTTGCTGACGTCTAAAGTCATAGAACAATAATCCACATCTACGAGTACGGGTTTCAAGCCAAGTAAAGCCACCAC
>JAEDFN010000070.1 GCA_016292775.1 Paludibacteraceae bacterium | reverse complement strand
CACTCCTTTCTCCCTCATGTATTCGGTGAGGTCTTCCATAAGATACTCCTTGCCAAAGGTGTGGAGCACATCGTAGCTTGGAGATAGTAATTATCATCTCAAGAGAAGTGTCAGCCCTGCTTGTAATAAAGAATTATTTTTTATAGAAAATTTATCTTAGCGGGATGTATTGTACAAAGGCTTCGATGGCTTCGTAGGCGGCGAGGCCGAGGCGGTTGTAGAGGTCGGCAGTGGCTTTATTTCGCTCTTCACTGCGTTGCCAGAAAAGGCGCTCGTCATTGCCGAGGAATGGGGCTCCTTCCATCTGCGATTGATGCTTGAGGATGGCGTTGCGCTTTGAGCGTAATTCCTCCGGTGATAGTGGTACCGCCATCTCTATATGGTCGATTTCCCACTCCATCCAGGCCCCGCGGTACATCCATATGCGGCATTCTTTCATCCACTCTTCGTCTTTTATCTCGTCGATGGCTGCAAGCACTGCGTCAAGACATACTTTGTGCGTGCCGTGTGGGTCTGCAAGGTCCCCGGCTACATATATTTGATGCGGTTTTACCGATAATATCGCCTCTTTGACGATAGCAATATCTTTTTCCGTTAAATCTCCTTTCTTTATCGTGCCCGTCTCATAAAACGGCAGGTTCAAGAAATGCACATTCTTTGAGCGTAAACCCATATATCTGCATGCCGCTTTTGCCTCTCCGCGTCGCAATAATCCCTTCAGCATCCTGACGTCGTAGGTGTCGATATCATTGTCGCCTTTTTCTGTCAATAAGAAATTTCTTATCTCTTCGTATTTGGAAATTATCTGCTTGTTATTAGGGTCGAACATGTCGGTGAATCCTTTTACAAAGGCAATGAAACGAATAATTTCGTCGTCACCTACTGCGATGTTGCCCGATGTTTCGTAGCATACGTGTACCTCATGTTGTTGGTCTACAAGGCGTTTCATTGTGCCACCCATAGAGATAACGTCGTCGTCAGGGTGTGGCGAGAATACCATTACACGCTTAGGATATGGTTTTGAACGCTCCGGTCGGAAAGAGTCGTCGGCATTTGGTTTGCCTCCCGGCCATCCGGTGATGGTGTGTTGCAAATCATTGAAAATCTTGATATTGACATTGTAGGCCGATCCGAATGTGGCGAGTAATTCGCTTAAGCCGTTCTCGTTATAGTCTTTATTTGTTAATTTTAATATCGGCTTGTTTAATTTCAAGCAGAGCCATACAATAGCGCGGCGCACGAGTTTATCGTTCCATTCACAAGAGGTTACCAGCCAAGGGTGCGAAATTCGAGTGAGGTTTGATGCGGAATGGATGTCGAGATAAATAGTTGTATTGTCGTGCATTTGCAGGTAAGAAGCAGGGTATTGGTCGCTTATTTTACCCTCTATGATAGTGTGTACAATATCGGCTTTACTCTCGCCCCAAGCAAAAAGGGCTATTTTGCGTGCTTTCAGTATTGTTCCCACGCCGAGGGTGATGGCGCCGGCAGGCACTTTTTCTATTGTTCCAAAGAGTCGTACCGCTTCTTTGCGCGATGTGGGGTCCAATAGTATGAGGCGCGTGTGAGATGTAGGTTGTGAGCCGGGCTCGTTAAATCCGATATTTCCAACGCCGCCGATGCCCAATATCTGGTAATCTATCCCTCCGAATTCTTCTATTTTCTGCTCGTAATTATTGCAATATTCAAAGATTTGTGATTGTGGTATTGTGGAGTCCGGAGAGTAGATGTTTTCTTTTGGAATATCGATATGGTCAAAGAGCATTGTCTTGATTTGGTTAAGACAGCTTTGTTGGAAATTGATATCCAAAGGGTAATACTCGAATAGGTTGAATACCACAACGTTGGCAAAGCTAAGGCCCTCTTCTTTGTGTAGGCGTACGAGCTCTTCGTAGAATTCTATCGGCGAGCGGCCGCTGTTGAGACCAAGTACGCATTTCTCACCTTTTGCTGCTTTTGTGCGTATCAATTCGGCTACTTCAAAGGCTGCTTTTTTTGCCCCTTCTCTTGCCGATTGTGCAATAAAGGTGTTGATTTTTTCGTAACGTGAAATGCCGGATGCTTCTAATGCCGAGTCCGGTTGATAATACTTTTTCGGAATTTGTCGCAATACTATTTGCGAACTAAGGTTGGTTTTCATTATCGTATTATTTAATTACCACTTTTGTTTCTTGTTAAAGTCGCATCTCCCTGCTTACAAGCGATACTACATTATATAATGCAGCTACGTCTGATAGATTTATCGTGAAATTTTCGTATAAAGGGTTGAGGGAGTGACACGTAATAATGCCGTTCTCTACGTCATGGTCGATTATCTGCTTGACTAATATCCCCTCCGTGCGATGTACTATGATAAAATACCAATTCTTGTAATGCAGTTTCGAATGCCAATATTCTTGCCTTACTTCACGAGCCATAATCATATCGCCCGACATTAATGATGCCGATGAACCGTTGAACATACTGTCGCCTTTTACTTCAAATATCATGTAATGTCCTTTGTAATTGCGATCTATCAATACCGGCATGGTAGGTAGACTATCTACATAATCAGGGTCGCCAAAACCTCGAAGATATCCGGCATAGGCATATGCGGCTACTATTGGTACGTCCATATAATTGTCCGGTGCAGTTGCCGTCGCATTTGAGAAAAAACGGGATACCGGTACGTTCAGTTTCGTTGCTATCAACTCTAAGGTTTCTATTTTTGTGGAGTTGGTGCGTATTATTTTTGCAAATCCTTGTTCCGTGATATCCAGTTCTTTACAAAAATCTTTTATCTTTATCCCTCGTTCTTTCAGGATGTTTTTTATTTCACTCAGGTCTGCCATGGTACAATATGTTTAATTTTTCGACAGCAAAGTTAAACATTTTTTTTAATGTAACCAAAAAATAGTGCCGTTTTTTTCTTTGATAATCTTTGTTTTTAAGGTTTTTTTTCTGCTAATGCGGTATAAGTGAGCTTGTATGGCAAAAGTGAACTATAAGTTGTGCCCGAGCGAATAATTTTTTCTTGGTGCACCGGGATGTCGATAGATGACAGATTATTGGTTGGGTATGGGTATTGTTTTGCCGATTATTTATTTTCAGTAAGAAAATTGTTTAGTCAAAAACCACTCCGGGATTCATCTCTTGCGGGGATTGCCATTCTATGCCCATTTCAGCGAGTACTTTATGTTTCGAACTCCAATAAGCAAAGCAAAAACCGAGTCCACGCGGCATATCTTCTTTCATCAGTTCGGCATCGATTTTCGATTCTATTTCGTAATATTTCTCTTCCCAAATTTCGCTGCGCTCTATCGGGTCGAATTTCATATAGTGGCTGTATTTTTTGCACCACTCGTCATTGCTGAAATGCTCGGTATCGATATAGTCGCGCCACATCTGTAGTTCTTCTTCGATATCTTCCGCCGTAAGCGGGTCGTTATATTCTTCCAAGTCCGCCGGAAGAACCTCTTTTAGCAAGGCGAGCTCTTTTTCCATTATTTCTATGGTAAAGCGGGGAGTGTCGCTCGATGAAATGTTATCCATTATGAAGTTGAGAATAAATATTTTATCGTATGGAGTGTGGTGCTCGCTACGGTTTGGAATGCTGTCAAGCAGGGTGATGATTTTTTTTGCTAAAGGGAAGTTTTTCCACGTCATCATCCCTTCGCTGTTGCCGCGCATTTCATACATTATTTTAACGGCTTCTTGTATTTCGGTAGGGTAGTTTTCCATATTTTTTTGTTTTTGTATTATGCTCTGTTATTGGTTAATATCTTCTTTTGAATTAAAAAATTCGGGTTTTTGTTTGACTTTTGCTTTGCGAAATTATTTATGCCCAAGCGTCGTATCTGCCATCGTCGTCGGTTTCTATATCGTCGTTTTCCGTCTCTTCACAGCTCTCATCATCTCTCTCTTTTTCGTTGATAATTTTCCCGTCGATATTGGTTTGTAAATCGCTTATTTCGTCGGTTTCATCGGTATTTTCCGTTTGTTGTTCTTCGTCGAAAATAGGGCAGTAGTATTGTTCTATCTCCGAGGCGAATTCCGTCAATCTGCCGTAGGTGTATGCCATCACGGTTTTTGGAAGCAGTAGTTTCGACCCCAGTCGTGTGCCGTTTAGAGCTACCATATCAGTAAATCTTTCGTCTTTATCAATATAGTGTTTGTTAATCATTTCGTACATCATTTCGTAGCCTGCATAGTCGCCGGCAAGAGCCCCTTTTGCAAACCATTCAAAGGCTTTTTCATCGTCTTCCGGCTTGTAATATTCACCGTAATAATAAATTTTTCCGTATTCCGTTGCAGCTATCCCTTCGCCTAAGTCGTATGCCTGTTTTAATAATTCCTCAATCTTTTTGGAATATATCCATTGCTTAAAATATTCTGTTTGATTTTCGTATTCATTTATATAATCGATAGCCATATATAAATAGCTTTTACCGTTTCTTTTTTCTATGCCTTTTTGAAGAATGTTTTCGTAAAGAGAATTGTCGATGGTTTCGTAATTTTCGTTGCATGCTGATGCCAAAGCCAAATAGCTGTATGCGGTATAAAATCCATTCTCTATTGCCTTTTCATAATAGGGTTTTGCCGCAGAGAGCGAAACGAAGGTTCTTGTATATTCACCCATAAGGAAATACCATTTAGGGTTTATGTCGTCGTTATCCGACTCCAATACTTGTTTTATGGCTTTTTCCGCCTTCTCTTTGTCGGCTTGTATTGAGTAGCAACCGTAAATTAATCTTGTAGTCATTATCTGAGCCGCGTAATCACAATTATTTTCCAATCCTTCATGGAGGTATTTTTTGAATTTGGTAAAGTCTGCAATGCCGAATTCTCCGAGGCGATACATCTCTGCCATGAGTACGGCAGCTTCGGGTATTCCGGCATAATAAGCCGATTTTACGCGGTCTATCATCAGTTTATTGTAGTTTTCTTCTCTGCGAAGGATATAGTGGCATCGAGCGGAAACATAATAGGCGTATCTGTTTTCTTTCTTGCAATTTTTCTCGATGAAATCGATGGTTTTGCGGGTAAGAATAAATAAATTTTCGTTGTTGTTTACGCACCACATTAAATATTTTATCGCCTCTTTATCATCTTTTGCTGCTGCAGGTAGGGCATTCTCTATCAGTGAATTATACGATCTATGGAGGTACATCCCCCTATAGTTCGTATTTTGGATAAAGCTATACTCGTTTAATTGAATTTTTATCTCTTTTGTTTTAATTACATAGTTGTTGCTGCACTCAATGCTTTCTATTGTTTTGGTATCATGTACGTGAAGTTGGTAGTTGGTGTTATGATATTCGATGTCAAGAGCTTCTCCGTCGAAATAAGTCACTGTCGGAATTTCGTTGAGGAAGAGCATTTGTCTCCCTTCTTCGTTGATTGGCAATGGCTTACCAATTTCAATTCTATCGGCATTGATACAAATCGAGGTCTCCTTTTCTGTATTTATTGCCCCTCTGTCGTTATAGACGTTCCATGTGGATATTGAAATTTCTTGGCTCATGACTAAGATTTTTTCTGAATGATATTATTTAACGAAATAATAAATTATTGCTGCGGCGAGGAATAGTATTGTGAAGATAATCATATTCATTGCCGTTTTTTGCAACACTCCGTTAAGAACAGATCCTTCATTGTGAATGAGTGTTTTCCAAGTGTTTACGTGTAGGAAGATGTAAATAATCGG
>JAEDFN010000069.1 GCA_016292775.1 Paludibacteraceae bacterium | reverse complement strand
TGCCGGTATTTTGTGGTTATGGAAATTATTCGTACTTTTGTAATTGTTTAAACCATATATTATTATGGACGTCTTATTTATAGCAACAAATAATTTTTAGATATGATTAAAAAAATCTTTGCATTGTTCTGCACTGCACTCTTTGCGTCGTTTTCAGTGTTCGCCGATGATTATTCTCCTCTGGGAGAAACAAGTAGTAAGATGATATACAAATTCTCTATTCCAAAAGAGGTGATGTATGATTATCAAACTTATAAAATAAAACAAATTCCTCTTGATTATTTGATTAATCCTATAGATTCGATTTCTGCAGAAAATCCGGTACCTGATATGAATTTCGAAAAACCGGGTACTTATGTATGGGCAACTTTTGAAAATGGTAAGCTGAATATAATCCCGGTTAATAACGTTCCCTTTAAAGTGTTTGTATGTACTACCGATAATAGCGATTTATTCATAAAAGTGGTGGATTTAAACGCAAAAATTATCGACAATGCTATAGTGAAATGTAATGGCAAAAAGGTAAAGTTTAATTCCGAAACCGCCTCTTATTTTTGTAAATCCCAATCTAAACATTATTGGGATAATGCTATTAGTGTAGAATATGACGGATATCTAAAGCAGTTAAAAGAAAAGAGATTTTACTACGTAAATAAGAGAAAATATATCACCACTACGGAATATAATAATTTTATTAACAGCTTTATCACCACCGATAAACCCGAATACCGCCCCGGAGATACCGTACGTTGGAAAGCCGTTGTCGTGGATTTTAAGGGTAAATGGTGCGATGAAGAGCTTTTTCTCTCTTTTGGTACATATACGAGAACTAATGAACTTGGCACTGTCAAACCTCATCGCCCCGGTGTTTACTATGGCGAATTCGTTGTCAATGACTCTATTTACAATATTAAATTAAACACATGGAATACTCTTCGTATCTACCGTAAAGGGAAGAAAAATGATATTACAGATAAGGTTTCTTCTACTTTCTTGTATAAAGATTACGAATTGAAATCATTGAGAACAGCCGTTAACGTGCCGGAAGTAATTATTGTAGGTAGTGATGTGGTATTTACTGCCGGCTCTACAGGTGATAATAAAAAAGTTGCCGATAAGATAGGTATAGAGGTGAATACTACCGACGAAAAGGGTAACCCTATTATGTCCGGTAACATTTCAGCTCAATATAAGTTAAATATCTCGGGTACATTTAAAGATAATTATATATGGTATCCGGACACCCTCTTTACCGTTAATGTACCTATTAATACAAACGGTAAAACTATTGTACCTATTAATTTACCACCCCTCCCCGACGGTTCGTTTGCTGTCAGTGCCTCTTTTGACATCGCTACTCCGGATTATGAAACGAAAAAAGAGAGTAAGTATTTTACTATTATAATCAATTCCGAGGTAAATAAAAAGATGGCGGCGGATGATATTTTCGCAAATTATTATCAAAAGCAAAACACTTCTGATGTAGAAAACAGTGACAGAGTGAAATCACCGCTAATCGAAACTCTTCATACTGTAGATTCCGTGGGCTTTATGGTAAAAGATTGCGGAATAGAATTTATCTATGCTATTTATAAGGATGGAAAAAAGATAAAATCATCTACAGCAAAAAGTATTGATTGGCGTATCAACACTACAAAAGATGCAAAGTATGATTTAAACCTCTTCTTTAAGAATAGTGACAACAATAAATACAGCCGCCGCACCTCCACTATTCTACACAGCAGTCATACCCTTGATGTGAGAGTGGAGCAGCCGGAAGTTATAGCCCCGGGAGAAAAAGCAAAAATACGTATCTCCGTTACCGACCCGAAAGGTAAACCGGTAGCCGGCGCAGATGTGCTCGCCCATGCTTATACCGATAAGTTTGACCGAAAACCCCAAGGTATTAATTATTGGAGAAATAAGAAAAACAAAGAGTATCGCTATTATCCTGATTTCGATTTCGAAAATAGTGACAGGAAAGGTGTTGATATACGAACCGATTTTGACGACGAATTACTGAAATTATATAAGCTCTCATCTTCGGAATATTACAAATTTCTGTATCCGGGAAGCGACAAATTTGTGTTCACTACCGAGGATAAAGATGGTAGCCAAATAGCCCCTTTCGTTGTTAAAGACGGCAATATCGAGCCCGTTATTTCTCTTGAAATAGATGGCATTATGGCATATATAGGTATTGCGGAAAACGTACAGCCATACACTTTCCCTGTAAAGCCCGGAAAGCATAACATTATAATAAATACTGATAGAGGCAAGTATTATTTGAATAATATTGAAGTGGAGAGTGGCAAAAAAACTTGGATTTCCGTGCCTTATGATGTGTATGATAATGAGGATAAAACGGGTGATATTTATGCTTATAAGCGCAAAGAAAAATTTAACAGAAATGATTTGACAACGCTTATTAAGGCGGGGCTCTCTTTATTGGATGTCAAACCTGTAGTAGGGTGGCCTTATTTTGTAAACGATAAAAACAATATCATCCCGCTTACTGTTACTGAAACTTGGAATATCGATAAGCAGCATTCCGGCATCTTCTTTATCCCTTATAATTTTAAGAATTGCCGCTATCGTGAAACGGCTTATAACACCTCTTTTGACATCCCGTTTCACAATTCCACATGCGAGTATATGAATTATATCTTACCTCGCGACTCCGTTTCTTATGTAGATAGATGTTCTTCAATATATGCGAAATGTATTTTTAATTATTTTAAAGTAGTAACGCCAAATTATAACGATACTATCTATTATGAAAAAGACCTTAATAAATTCTGGCTCGACATTATGGATAATTATCGTAAATACACCATTATCAAGGAGGTAAACTATAATAAAGCCAATGTGATAGTTGTGAAGCCGAATGATAGAAAAGATATTAATTTCCCATTGAATTACGTTGTCGAGGCAGATGATTCGGTAACATATTACAATGGAAATACCAATCTTATACAACTACCTTTTGATAAAGCGGCTACTATTTACTGCTTGTATAAAGGAGCAAAATATTTCTCTTATAATGTAGTTGCAAAGCAAGGAGGTAAGGTTTGTATAAAATTGCCTTCCGACAGTATGCTATTAGATGCCGGTGCAAAGTCACTTGCTTTTGAAGGCGCCATTCGTGATATTATCCAAAAGCGAATTATAGAAAATCGAAAACAAGGGAACTATAGATATACCGGATATGTAAATCCATTTAAATCAAGAGATTATGATATGCTTGATTACGATGAAGATATATTTGACGGATTAAAAGAAGAGGTGATGGTACTTGGCTATGGAGCTAAAGGAAGATTTTATGGTGCTCGAAGCGGAGTAAATAATTCTGAAGGAGAACCCGTGAGAGTAAGAGGTATTGCTTCGCTAAAAACCACTCCCGGTTACGCTAATATGGATTTCGAAGAAGAGGCAGAAGATGCTGAAATATTATATGAGGTTGTATCCCTGCAAAGTGATGCAGGAAGTGACATCAGTGATGTAGTAGTGCGTCAAGACTTCCGCGATGTGGCTTATTGGGTGCCATCTGTTACGACCGACGAAAACGGCGTTGTGGAGATAGAGGTGGATTATCCGGAAGATCTTACTCGTTGGGTAGAAGAATTTGTGGTGATGAAGGGTAAATATCGCGGAAGTAAGATATCTTACGTCACCGTGCAAAAAGATGTTGCCGCTAAATTGAGTATACCTCGCTTTGCTATTGAAGGAGATAGTATACGCTTTGTAGGGCAGTCTATTAACTACACTTCCGACTCTACAATGCTCCTTGAGCGTGCTTTCTGGCTCTCGAAAAACAAAGATATTATCAATAAAGAGTTTTTCCCAAATACTGTTGTGGCTCACTCTATTACCGATTATATGACGGTGAAAATTCCGCTGTTACCATCTATTTTTACCGATACACTCTCGGTTACATATACTTTACATAATAGTGAAGATAGCGACGGTGAAATGCGAAAACTCCCGATATTACCTCAAGGTATGTCGGCAATCGACGCTATGTTTGCCATCGCCGAAACAGGTGATACCACTATTTTATATTCACCTGATAAAGAGCATGGTAAAGTAACATTATATGCACAAACCGATATTATTGATTTCCTTTATAAGCAGATAGATGAAATTGCCGCATCGGATATTGACAAATGCAGTAATATTCGCCTTGCTCAAGTGCTCAAAGCCCTTATGTTGAAAAAAGAATTCTGTGAAAAGAATAATCAAGAATTTAACGACGGTATCAAGGTTAATAAGATTATCAAGAAGCTCGAAAAGAATTGTAACTCAGGTAGATGGAGCTGGTGGAATAAAGGTAATTTCACCTCTATGAATATTACAAAATCGGTGTACGAAGCCCTTGTTTTTGCAAGTAAATATTATCATGTATCTCTTCTTGAAAAAAATAATATAAATAATTATAAGTCGGAATTGCAAAGAGCGCGAAATACAAATGATTATATGGCGCTACTCGATTATGCCGAACTCTTTAATATCTTTGGATGGAAACCGGAGGCTCTTGCCGCTGTTGACGATATAAATAAAGATACATTGCAGCTGAATGATTTGCTTCGTTATCAGATGATTAGAATACAATGTGGCGAATCGGTATCGTTGTCGGAATTTGATACTATCCGTAATAAAGATATGTTGGGAGGCGAGTATTACAGCTTTAAGGTATATCCGATGTGGAGGATAGGTAATACGCATTATTATGATTTTTATTTTGATATAGAGTCAACTTTACTGGTATATAGGGCAATAGAATCTATGCCGGAGAGTGCCGAGCGGAATAGTAGAGTAGTGGCAATGCGCCGATGGCTGCTTCAAAATAGAGAGAGTCGCACTTATATAGGCGAAAACCTTTCTGTGGAAATACTTTTTGCTATTACACCGCAATTACTTGAAAAACCTGCCTCTCATAAGCCGGCATCGCTCATTGTACGCTCCGGAAATAATGAGATGAGGGTAAGCAATTTCCCTTATACTGCCGACCTTGACCCGCAATACCCGATTACAATCATTAAGTCCGGCGATTCGGAAGCATATATCAGTCTTTCTCAGCGATATTGGCAGAAAACTGTCACTGCCAAAGGTGAAGAGATGAAAATAAAAACCTATTTCAAAGGCGGTAACCGACTGACATTAGGCAAAGAGGCTACCCTTGTGGTGGAACTGGATTTGGAGGCGGATGCCGAATATCTGCTTATCCATACTCCTATACCTGCAGGTTGCAGCTATAGTGACTATCAACCATATAATTTTAAAGTGGCTCACCGCGAAGATTTTGCTCACATGGCAAATTTCTACGTCGAGCGACTCAGTGCCGGAAGTCATATCTTTGAAATAAAACTCCTACCACGATGGAGCGGAAAATATTATCTGAATCCTGCTACGGCGGAACTCTATTATTATCCGGCTTTCAACGCCAATGAGGAGGGTAAAACGGTAGAGATTGATAAATAACAAGATAGATTTATAACAAAATAATATCCTATATCGGAATGTATTATCTTTCGATATAGGATATTTTTTTGATGTATATACTCATCACGCATAATCCATAAAATTCGCGCGCTAATAAATACTGTAAATAGTTTTTGTTATTCTAAAAATATTATCTACCTTTGCGCAGTATAGAAAAATCAAATCAACAATTTCAACTCATTTTGGCAGACAATGCATAAGTCAAAACTCGGTGGTGG
>JAEDFN010000068.1 GCA_016292775.1 Paludibacteraceae bacterium | reverse complement strand
AAATTACATTGAGTAGAAGCACGTTTTTTAAACTTCCATCCGGCAGTATCCGCTGGAGTTTCAAATCCGCAAAAATACGGAAGCGGAGTATTTTGCGCAACAGACAAAATACTAAAACTCAATATAATAACAATCACAATAAGTGATTTATATTTTAACCAACGCATAGTAGGATAGACAATACTTAGATTACTCAATTAAGCAATTTACTATTAGACTGCAAATTTACAAATAATTTTTTAATCTACAACACCTTAATAAATAATAAAAAATCCCTAAGAATCATATTTTTTCTTCAAATCTATTGTATATAATATTTTTTTTGTAATTTTGCACGGAAATAGAATTGATTAATTTCTTAAAAATAACAGTTACACAACTAACTTAGAAACAACCTATGAATATCAACGATAAAGCATATTTAGGTACATCAGAAAACAACAATTCATCAGAAATAGATCAGAAAGAACTGGACAAAATAATACAAAGTGTAGAATTTCCAGACGATTACGATGCTTTTGATGATGAATTACTAGACATGATACCTTAGTAATCATAACATAAAAAATAGGGTAAATTCACCCAAAAATCAAGTGTTAAAATTTAACACAACAACAAAGCAAGACAAAGAATAATAAGAAATATAAAATCAAAACTAACAAATAACACTAATAAAAGGGAAAAATGAAGAAAACACTACTCTTAGCAGTATTATTGAGTTTAAGTAGTATTATCTTTGGACAAATGATGAATCCTATTAAATGGGAAGCCAAAGAGACAACAAAAGACAACTCAGTAACAATCACCTACAAAGCCACCATAGAGGACGGATGGCATTTATATGGCACTGACATTCCGGAAGGAGGTCCTAACGCTACCACCTTTACCTACAACAATTTAGTAGGTGTAGAACCTATAGGAGAAATAAAAGCCGTCTCTCCTTCGGTAACAAAATTCGAAGAGATGTTTGGCATTGAGCTCACATGGTTTGAGAAAGAAGCGATATTTACCCAAGAATTTAAGATAAACGAAAAAGAATGGGGAATAGGCGTAAATATCTCATTTATGGGATGTAATGATGAAACATGCTATATGGGCGACCCTACAGGATTCTCCTTTGGTCCATTGGCAAACATGCCGGCAAAAGCAGAAACATCAGAGCAAGAAGACGCTGAATTAACACAAGCCGTAAACGACCTTTACACACCTGTAATCGACCAACTCAACGAATTTGGCGAGAAGACAACAACTTCAGATTCTTCATTATGGACGATATTCATTTTAGGATTACTCGGAGGTTTGGTAGCTCTCTTCACCCCATGTGTATGGCCTATCATTCCAATGACAGTATCATTTTTCTTAAAACGCTCTGGAGATAAGAAAAAAGGACGTCGTGATGCCTTTATCTACGGATTATCAATAATAATCATCTACCTTGTATTAGGTATTGCAGTTACATTAATTTTTGGAGCGGCAGCATTGAACGAGCTTGCCACAAATGCAATATTTAACATATTCTTCTTCCTACTTCTTGTTGTATTTGCAGTATCATTCTTTGGTGCATTTGAAATTACACTACCTGCATCATGGTCATCAAAAATGGATGCAAAAGCCGAAAGCACTACAGGATTCCTCTCTATATTATTAATGGCATTCACTTTAGTACTTGTATCATTCTCATGTACAGGTCCTATTATCGGTACTCTTTTAGTAGAAGCCGCACAAGGTTCTATATTAGGCCCTGCTATAGGAATGTTCGGTTTTGCACTCGCATTAGCATTGCCATTCTCAATCTTCGCAATGTTCCCTTCTATGCTTAAATCCATGCCAAAATCAGGCGGATGGCTCAACTCCGTAAAAGTGGTATTAGGATTTTTGGAACTTGCGTTATCTCTCAAATTCTTATCTGTTGCAGATTTGGCATACGGATGGGGAATTCTCGACCGTGAAACATTCATTGTACTTTGGGTAGTAATTTTTGCACTTCTCGGATTCTACCTTCTTGGCAAAATCACCTTACCTCACGATGACAAATTGGAAAAAGTATCTGTAACAAGATTGATGCTTGCCATCATCTCATTCGCATACGCCATCTATTTAATACCGGGCTTATGGGGAGCTCCATTACGCTCTACATCTGCTTTTGCACCACCACTCAGCACACAAGACTTCAACTTATACAATAATGAAGTACACGCAAATGCCACGGATTATGAAATAGGAATGCAGATGGCAAAAACACAAAACAAACCATTGATGGTAGACTTCTCCGGTTTCGGTTGTGTAAACTGCAGAAAGATGGAAGCTGCTGTATGGACAAATGATGAAGTAGCTAATTTACTCCGTGAAAACTTTGTACTTGTAACATTAATGGTAGACGATCGTACCCCACTTGCCGAGCCATTCAAAGTAGTAGAAAACGGACAAGAAAAAATATTCACTACCGTAGGTGAGAAAAACAGCTACATCCAACGCCACAAATTCGGCTCTAACGCACAACCATTTTACGTGATAGTAGACACCGAAGGAAACCCTGTTACTCACTCATATGCATTTGACGAAGACCCTGAGAAATTCGCGGAATATCTGAAAAATGCTATTAAAGAATTTGATAAATAACAATCAAATAAACTATAACTAAAAGGGGGAAATTTTTTTCCTCCTTTTTTATTACATTTTATTAGAAAAAATTGCATATCCAAAATATATAATGTATCTTTGCGAAAAAATTATTTATATATGAAAGAGAAATTAATAACCACACAGATACAAATAGCTACCTATGAAGAGTTAACCGCAGAAGAAAAAAAATTAATTGACGCGGCGAAAAATGCGACAAAAAACTCTTATGCTCCATATTCAAAATTCAACGTAGGAGCCGCAATACTATTAGACAATGGAGAAATAATAACCGGCAACAATCAAGAAAATGCAGCATATCCATCCGGGTTATGTGCAGAAAGAGTGACAATGTTTTATGCAAATTCCAGATACCCGAACAATGCACCAAAAGCATTAGCAATAGCATCGTATGCGAACAACAATTTTTTAGCCGACCCCATTACTCCATGCGGAGCATGCCGGCAATCACTTTTAGAGACTGAGGTAAGATTTAAAAACAACATAAAGGTGTATTTGTATGGAACAAAACACATATACATAATAGAAAGCATAAAAGCATTATTGCCTTTATCTTTCGACAACTCATCACTAACTTAAAAATCCACAACAATGAAAAGCAAGAAGATCAAGTATTCGGTAGAATTTAATTTTCCACAAACGGCGACAAATATTTTATGGTCAAATATTTCTACCCCAAGAGGACTTGAAAATTGGTTTGCCGACAGTGTACAAAATCAGGATAACGAATGGACGTTCACTTGGGACAAAACAACACAAAAGGCTCATTGCGTCTCAAACAGAGCAAATACACTGATAAAATTCAGATGGAATAACGACTCCAAAGACCACTATTTTGAATTCAAGCTTTTCGAAAACGAATTAGTACATATCACCACATTAATAATAACTGATTTTGCAAACGAAGATGAAATAGAAAACGACAAGCAACTGTGGGAAACTCAAATAAACTATTTAAAGCACAATTTAGGCATATAAGGTAAAAAAATGAAACGTTATCTATTATTTTTATTAATCTCACTCTCATACATTGCATTGTATAGTCAAAAAACATACAATGTAGGTATAGTATTGAGTGGAGGCGGAGCATTAGGTTTTGCCCATATAGGAGTATTACAAGCATTAGAAGACAATGGAATATATCCTGAGATAATTTCCGGCACCAGTATGGGCGCATTAGTAGGGGCGATGTATGCAGAAGGACTTCATCCCAAAGACATTTTTGACATGATAAAAAAAGAGCAATTAAACAAAAGGTCATCAATACTCTCCCCATCACTTAGAACATCAAAGCAGGAATTAGGACTTTCAAATCACGATAACATAACAGAAGTATTAGTAAAATACATTCAACACAACAATTTCGACAGTTTACAAAAACCATTTTATCTATGTGTTACAAATCTCACAGACGGCAAAATGGTTATTCAGCACACAGGCAATAAACTCTTTGAGTATCTATTGGGTTCCAGTAGCATACCGGGAGTATTTACGCCAATAAATATCGACGGAAAATTATATGTAGACGGCGGCATATATAACAATCTACCTGCACAGCCGATACGCAAGCAGTGCAACATACTAATAGCAAGCGATGTAAACCCTGCGCATAGCAGACCGGAAATAGAGAAAACAAGCGATGTACTATTTCGCTCACTGTCATTATTGATATACGAAAATACGATAGAAGGCAGAAAAATGTGCGATTATGTAATAAGCATCCCGGTAAACAAATTTTACAATGCAATGGATTTTGACAAGTTTTATTCAATTTATCAAATCGGATATAAAACGGGGTTGGAATTCATCCGTCAGCATCCGGAATTAAAGAAAAAAGCAACGAGAACAACAGCAAAATAATATATTAATAAACATTTGGTCAATTCAAAAAAAATATCTACCTTTGCACCCGATTTGGTAGAAATGGTCTATCAAAAGCAAATTATTAATAATCAACAATCATATTATTACTATGACTAATCATTATGAAACTGCTTTCATTTTAACTCCCGTTTTATCTGACGTTCAGATGAAGGAAGCAGTAGAGAAGTTCAAAGAATTTTTAGCAAAAGAATGTAATGCTAATATCGAGAACGAAGAACTATGGGGGCTTAAAAAGTTAGCTTATCCAATTCAAAAGAAATCAACAGGATTTTATTGCTTGCTTCAATTCGAGGCTGAGCCAAGTGTTGTTGCTAAATTAGAGCTTCAATTCCGTCGTGACGAGCGCATCTTACGCTTCCTCACATTCCGTTTAGACAAGTATGCACTTGAGTATGCAAACAAACGTATTCACAAACTTCAAAATCAGGAGGAGAAATAATTTATGGCAAACAATGCAGATATCCGTTATCTTACTCCGGTAGCAGTAGATAACACAAAGAAGAAATATTGTCGTTTCAAAAGAAGCGGAATTAAATATATCGACTATAAAGATCCTGAATTTTTGAAAAAATTCTTGAATGAGCAAGGTAAAATTCTTCCACGTCGTCTTACCGGTACATCATTAAAATACCAACGTCGTGTAGCTCAAGCCGTAAAACGTGCTCGTCACCTTGCACTTCTCCCTTATGTAACCGATATGATGAAATAATTAAAACCGGAGGAAATTATGGAAGTAATATTAAAAGAAGATGTAATAAATCTTGGCTACAAAGACGATATCGTAAACGTAAAACGTGGATATGGAAGAAACTATTTAATTCCTACCGGCAAAGCTGTAATCGCTACAGAATCTGCTCGTAAAGTATTAGCAGAAAATTTGCGTCAACGTGCACACAAATTAGCGCAAATCAAAGCAAATGCAGAAGAGCTTGCAGCTAAAATCAACGATATTACTTTGACTATCAAAGCAAAAACAAGTTCTACAGGCACTATTTTCGGCTCTGTTAACAACATCCAAGTTGCAGAAGAACTTGCTAAATTAGGCCACGAAGTAGATCGTAAAATCATCGTTATCAAAGACAACATCAAAGAAGTTGGTACTTATACTGCAGTAGTAAAACTTCACAAAGAGGTATCTGCTACTATCAATCTCAATGTTGTTTCTGAAAATAACGAAGAGGTAAACGCATAATCAA
>JAEDFN010000022.1 GCA_016292775.1 Paludibacteraceae bacterium | reverse complement strand
AAACACACTGATTATCAGCATAAAAATTGTTACATTTGCAGTTGACTTAAATATATTGCATAGGTGCTTATCTTATTCAAGCGCAAAGTAATATAAGGTATTAAATATTAACGATTTAACAAATAATTTATAAACATATTTAATAAATTAGTAATGAAGAGAAATTTAGTTTTTGTATTCGTTATTGCAATGTTTTTGTCTGTTTTTACCGGTGTAAAAGCAGAGAATGAGTTGCTTTACGAGACTTTTAATTCCTGTTCAATCGGAACGATTCCTGCCGGGTGGGACAACTCCGAAGGTACAGAGACTAACTCGTCCAACAAATGGAGTGTTCAAACCAGATATGGCTCTGTTTCTGCCTATGATGGGAATTATCTTTCTTTCGATTCGTATTCTTCCTACACGGGAAATACCAATTGTTTGAAAACACCTGCCGTTACTTTGACAGGAAATTACAGACTCAGATTTATGTTTGCCAACCCCGGAGGTGGCGATTTTTCTGTTTACCTTTCTACCGATGGTGGTGCTACTTACCCGGTGCTCCTTGAGTCGGGACTTACTGCAAGTAACTGGACTGAAAAGTCTTACGACCTTTCTGCTTACAATGGTAGTACCGTAACTATTGTGTTTAAAAGTACATCGAATTATGGTGCCGGTGGTTATGGAAATTCTTACCATTTTCTCGATAATGTTATTATCGACCCCGCACCTACTTGTAAACGTCCTATCGGATTGAGTATAAATAATGTAACAACTACTTCTGTAGATTTGATGTGGGCTTTGGATAATTTTGGCGACGACCCTGCCACTTATAAACTCACCGTTACCGATTTTGAAACCGGCAGTGTAGTAATATCAGAGAATGCTCTCAGCGCCCCTTATCGTATGGCTTCTCTTACCAATCTTACTCCGGGTACTACCTATACCGTATCGCTCCAAGGCGATTGCTCCGCAACTTATAAGGGACTTTCCGAATACTCCCCAGTATTTACTTTCACTACCCCTTGTAACCCTGTTGCCCTCCCTATTACCGAGGATTTCAACAGCGCTACAGCTCTTCCCGACTGCTGGGTAAATAGCCTCGAATATCCACAAGGAGTTTCTATTAGCCCTAATTATTTCTATGGAAATAGCGGTAAATCGTTGTGCCTCACCTCTACCGAGACAAAAGCCGCTTATTTTGCCACTCCGATGCTTGATGAGGATTATGATAATCTCGAGATAGATTTCTTTATCCGCCCGATGTCTACCATGTCCACTGCATATCAAGTGGGTATCATGCTCGACCCTTATGACCTTACTACTTTCTTCACTATACTTACCGATACTACTACCGATGTTAGTTGGAAGAATGTACGTATCAACACAGGCTCACTGCCTATCACTCTCAATCCGGGAGAAAAGGTTTGCTTCGCTATCAAGATGGAGACAAATACTTACAGCCAATCATACTATATCGATAATATAGATATACATGAAATACCTACTTGTCCGCGTCTTGAGAAAGTCGTTGTCAGTGAAATCGACTCTATGTCGTGCCGAGTGGCATGGACCGGAGCAACTGCGGCTTTGGGCTATGAATTACGCGCTGTCAACAGCTCTAATCAACAAGCTATCTATCAGTCGGCAAGTGCCAATCCTGCCGTATTTAACGGTCTTCTTTCCGGTACTACTTACGATATCTCCGTACGCGCCATCTGTGCTGTAGGCGACACTTCCGAATGGTCGTTGCCCGTTACAATACGCACCGAATGCGGCACTTATGTCACTCCGATTTTCTCCGAAAGCTTTGAAGCCGGATTGCCTGAATGTTGGACGGTGACTACCTCTCCGGGCTCATACTCTCAATGGAATGTCACTACTCCTTATTACCCTTCGGTTTGTGCCGACGGCGTTAAATGCCTTAATTTGGGTACAAATTGGGGTACTGTTTATCACTCTGCCGTTATCTCTAAAGCTGTTAGAATAGACGCTGCCGGTAAATACGATGCATATTTCTATTTGTATCGCTTTAATGGTAATAATCCAAATCCGGCAGAGGTTGTCAAGATATGGGTAAACAGCGTGCCGGATACTCTCGGAGGTACACTACTTGGATCCGTTAACCCGAATATAAATATAAATCCTACCGAATCTTCCGAAGGATGGTATAAATACTCCTTCAATATCCCTGTAACAGGATTTAATTATATCATCATCGACGGAGGTACTTACCCTAATAACGGATTATTAATCGACCTTGTAGGTGTGGAATTAGCCCCTGCTTGCCGCCCGGTTTCTGAAATTGCTTCGGGTGCCATTACTAAAAATTCCGCTACTATCTCTTGGACCGGTAATGCCGATAGTTACGTTATTTCTTATAATGCGGTATGCGATAATTCTGCCGGAAACGTGAGCGGTAATGCCACCGTTAATGAGAACAGCTATACCGTAAACGGCTTGCTCTCCGGTACTACTTACACTATCTCCGGTGATATCTACGCTAAATGTGGCAACGATTCCAGTGTTATCAAATCATTCTCTGTAAATGTAACTACCGAATGCGATGCCATATCTCAATTCCCTTATAACGCTACTTTCGAAGAAAATCAATTCCCGTTAAACTGCTGGAAAACTGAGGGATATGGCGAACTTGTCGGAAGCTATTACGGAAGCTCCGTTACTAATTGGCAACGTAGCACTAAAAATCCTTATAAAGGCACTGCTTCCGCTTTACTCCCTTATTCTTTCTATGCAGACCCTTATACTTATGTAACTTCATATTATCATAATAAAGCAAACCTTGTGTTACCTCAATTTACTTTCGATGGTAATACAGAGTATCAGGTTTCTTGGTATCAATATCGTAGCTCTTCTACTTCTGATATCGACTATGAGTATGTGAACGTATATATCAATGATACACCGGATACCCTGAACGGTACCCTTCTTAAAACTGTATATAATGCAATATCAAAAGCCCCTGTAGTTTCCGAAGCCGGATATTATATGTACACTGCAGATATCCCGGTTTCTACTTCAGGCAATAAATACATCATTTTCAACGCACATAACAAGGGACGTACCGATGTACTTATCGATAATATCCGAGTATTCGTTCGCCCTAATTGCTCTTCAATCTTTAACTTTACCATTGATTCTATTACCAAAAACTCAGTTCGTGTTGTTGTCAATGACGAAGGAATTACAAATTGGCAAGTTGGATATTGCATTTCCGGAAATGGCTCTGAAAACCTCACTATTGTAGACGCTGCCGCTAACGCAAAATCTTGTGTTGTAACAGGGCTTAATCCGGATACTGAATACGACTTCTACGTGCGTAATAATTGCGGCTCGGAATTCTCTTTGTGGAGCGATGAGTTTATTACTATTCATACCTATTGCGAACCGATGGCAATCACTATCGATAATCCGCTTATCGAAGGTTTCGAAAGCTATGCCGATAACGACGTAGTAGAGGGCTGCTATATATATGGTGATGATGTTAAATTTACCGTTTCAAGCCAATATAACTATCAATCTTATCCATACTTTACCGTAAATCCTTACGAGGGTAGCAAGATGGGTTATTTCGCAGTGAATAGTGGTCACCTCACTGCTTATTACCCTGTTACTCTTCAAGCAGACTCGAATTACTATGCTTCTATGCATGTGATAGGCGGATACGGCACGATGAACAACGGCGCGAGATTATTTATCTCCACTCAGCCAAGTATGAATAGAGAAAATTGGGTGGTTAATATCGACTCCGCTAACGTGGTTTCCGGTACTTGGAATCAATTGAAGGGATATTTCAACGTAGAGAATACCGGTACTTATTACCTCGGTATATCACTCGCTTCATATTCTTATTACGGCGGTTTCTGCGCTATAGATAATTTGAAATTGATGCAGAAAAACTGTATCCCTCCTACTAAAGTGGAGCCGGTATCTATCAAGAGCGACTCTGTGCAATTTGCTATCACTTCTAACGCTACACAGTGGCAGATAGTTATGCACGACAACATCTTCAACCCTAATACTGATACAAACCTTGTTTATATCCACGACACTATTGTAAATCAACGTAACCCTATCCTCGATAATCTGGAGTCCAATACGTTGTATTACTATGCAGTGCGCTCTATTATCCCGGCTACCGGTGAAATGAGTGAGTGGACCGATGTTTACTCTTTCAATACCGCTTGTGCCCCTTATCAAGTGCCTTATGTAGAGGATTTTGAAGCAGAAAGAAAATTCAACTGCTGGAGGGCTATCGGCGATGGTAAAGATTATTTTAAATCTAATAATGTTTACCACCATTCAGGCAATAAATCAGCTGCAATGCGCAACTCTTTGATTGTTTCTCCGGAAATGAATGTGCCTGCCCTCGTTAACAATTATATGTTGACAGGATATGCATTTACACAAAATGTCGACAGTTTCTTCCTCTCTATCGGCTTGATGACTGACCCTGGCGATGTCGGTACCCTTACGGATTTGGAAACCGTGAAATTCAAAGGTAGAGGTACTTGGATTGAATTCTCCGTTATCTTGTCTTTCGACGTCAATAACGAAGATTTTGAATATGTAGAATTTGCCCGCTATTTCAGCATTACAAGTAACGATGCAAATGCTACTATCTACCTCGATGATATCGAGCTCTATGCTATCCCTACTTGTATCAAACCTACTAAACTCGTTTGTACGTCGGTAACCGATACTACGGCAACTTTCGCTTGGCAGTCAAACGGCTCCGAAAGCAGTTGGAAAATCGTTGTCACCGATGAGAATGATAATGTGGTAGCTGATGAAGTAGTAACTACCAATCCTGCTGTAGTAGGCGGATTGTCCGGAAATACTACTTATAAAGCCGCCGTTGCCGCTATCTGTGCCGCCGGTGATACTTCTTATTATGCTCGCCTGTTCTCGTTCTCTACTATTTGTGCCGAGATTTCTCTGCCTTATTCTAATGGTTTCGAGGATATTAACCCTAATAATAATATCTATAGCGAACTTCAAAACAACTGTATGTTCGGCTATCAATATCCTGATCCATACTCCATTAATTTCTTGCCGAGGTTAAACTCTTACGACAAATCAGAGGGTGTTTATTCTCTCCAATGTTTATCACATACTTCTGCAGAGACCTATATCGTTCTGCCTAAATTCGATGTCGACCTCAACACTTGTCGCATGATTTTCGATTACAGAATGGAGAATGTGGATGCTTGCGGTGATTTGGTTGTCGGTGTGGTTACCAACCCTACCGACCCTACCACTTTTATTCCGGTAGCTACAATGAGCAAAAGCACTGTATTTGTTCGTGACGCCGAAGTGAACTTCTCGGTTATTGATGCCGACCTTGTGGACGCTCAGATAGCAATTCGCAGTGGCAGAAGTGATAGAGAAAGATATTTCACTTATATCGACAATATCAGAGTGGAAAGCCTTGGTTCATGCCCTGCTCCTGCCCTTATGCGTACTGAAAATGTTACTGAAAACAGCGCTACTATCAGCTTCCGCGCTCTCGGTAACCAATGGCAATATATTTATGGCGAACTCGGCTTTGATACCGCTTCCGCTACTCCGATTACTGTAAGCGATACTCTATTTACTATCAGTAATTTGCAGAGTGCTACAGCTTATCAACTATATATGCGAAACGTATGTAGCGGCGAAAACTCAGCTTGGTCGAAACCTTTTGTATTCAACACCAACTGCGTTGCCGTTATCAACGCTCCTTATCGCCAAACATTCGACTTCGTAAGCACTCCTGGTCAAGCTTGTATCGAACTCGTTTCCGCTAATACCGGCAACTCTTACCCTTATGCGGAAATTAATGACGAAACCGGCTTCTTCGTATCCGCTTACTCTTTAGAGACTTACGCTTCTGTAAACTCTCCTTTATTCATCGTAATGCCTCAACTCGACATCCCTGTAAATGAGACTTACATCGAATTCTATTACCGTAACGAAAACACCTATGATATGTATCCTGATATGGTAATAGGTTATATGACCGATATCAACGATACTACTACTTTCGTGGCTTGCAATACGCTCGGTCGTACTTCAAATATGACCAAAATCCTTTATGCATTCAATAATGCTACCGCTACAAACGGTAGAGTAGTGCTTAAAGTGAACAAGGCACCAAGATACGATGGTAGCAAGTGTGCTATAGATAATGTAGTTATGGGTAGTATCAATACATGTAATACTGTAGAGAATATTGCTCTCACTAATATTTCTAACGAGGAAGCTACATTTAAATTCGATTATTATTCGATATTGAATAGTGTCGACTCTTTCGAATATAGAGTACTCGCTACCGACGGCACCGTAGTGGCTATAGATACTATATCATTTACAATGTTCAACGTTGATGGATTGACTGCAGACACAAGATATACCCTCGTAATCACATCATTATGCGGTAATAATGCCACATCAACACCTGTACAATTCGGCTTTAAGACCAATCCGCTGCCTATAACACCTCCATTCAGCGATGATTTCAACACCGAATCAGGACAATGGACGTTTGTTAACGGCAACCAAACTTGCCAATTCCGTATCGGTTCGTTGGCAACTACTACAGGTCAATCGCTTTATATTCATAACACTGCTACTGATGATTATTCTTATGGAAATGCATCTACCGTCTATGCTTATGCTACGATGTATCTCGAGGCAGGCACCTATGAGTTCAACTACAGATGGAAAGCACAAGGCGAGTCTAATTACGACTATGCTCGTATCTTCTTGGCTAATAACGGCATAAATTTAACTCCGGGTTCCGTAGCTCTCTCTCATTATCAAAATGCATCAGAAAATGGATTTATTGCTCTTGATGGTGCAGATCAAAGTAAACTTAATTTGAACAGCACTTGGAAACAAGAACGTGTAGTGGTGGATATCCCTGCAACTCAGCTCTATAAGTTTGTGATAATGTGGACAAACGATCAATATGGAACTAATCAACCGCCTTTGGCTTTCGACGATTTCAGCGTGACAAAACTCGAATGCCCTGCACTTACCGATCAACCTCAAGCTGTATCAGTATCTCATGATAATGCCGTTATCAAACTTGGCAATATCATCGGTGCCAATGTGGAATACCGCTTGTGCCGCACACAAAATGCAGATGATTCTATCGCATCTTATATCACTGTAAACGATACTGTTACTTTCAACGGTTTATCTCAAAATACAGACTACTTCATTTATGTTCGTACTATTTGCGAGCAATCGGCTTCTGCTTGGTCTATTCTCAATATCAAGACCTTAAAAACTCCTGCTACAGTGCCTTACTTTACTGATTTCAGTAATGACGACGATAATGCTCTTTGGACGATGCAGAATAATATCAGCACCGGATTAGTAAACAAATTCTATATCGGAGCCGCAACAGGTGCCGTTTATGTAGGTGATAAAGCACTCTATGTGTCAAATACCGGTAACGATTTGGCTTATTCCGGCACTAATTCTCGTTCTACTGCCAATCGTAGAATTGATTTTGAACCGGGTACTTACGTTGTTCGCTTCAAATATAAATCAGAAGGAGAAGGTACTTTCGATTATGGTAGAGCATTCCTCGCTCCTGATGATGTTACTATCGACCTCGGTATCATGCCTAATGTAACTGCCAACCGCTTGCCTGACGGATGTATCGCTGTTGACAACGGCGTTAAGATGTCGGAAGTTACTACTTGGCAAGAGATGGTGGCAACAGTAGATATTCCACAAGCTTCTACTTATGCTCTCTATTTCTATTGGATTAACGATGGTGGTGAAAGTCAAACTACTCCTCTTACCGTAGATAGCATCTCTATCACTCAGATGTCATGCTTCACTCCAAGAGTTAATTCTATAGTGGAAGATGTGAAAGCTACATTCACCGTTACGGGAGTGAACGAAAATGCAGATATCATTTATACCGTTTACAAAGCCGATGATAGAAGTGTGGTGGCTAACGACACTATCTCCGACAGAGAATTTACCGTAAACGGATTGCAATCGGTAACAGAATATATCCTCGAGTGCTACGCTGATTGCGGTAATGGCGACAACTCTTTCGTTACTACCGTAAACTTCAAGACTCGTAAAGCCGCTACTCATATCCCTTATACAACAGGCTTTGAAGATGCCGCCGATAACGGTATGTGGCTCTTCGTTACCGAAGTTGATGCTATTAATAACAACACATTCAAAATCGGAACAGCTACAAGGGGTGTTCATACAGGCAATAACGGCCTTTATGTAGGTAACAGCAGTGGCGATTACGGATATACTACAAAATGGGGTAAAACTACCTACGCTTACCGCCCTATCCGCCTCGAAGCAGGTCAGTACTACTACTCTTATCATTGGGCAGCAACTTCTGCTTCAGCACTCACCGACTTCGGCCGCGTATTCCTTATCCCTGATACCGTTGAACTTGATTATAACAGAGTATTGCTCTCTAAAAACGCCAATATCACTCACCCTGAAGCTATACCTATGGACGGCGACAACCTCGCTTCCGCCGCCGGTTGGAAATCTAATGAGGGCTATTTCGTTATCGAAAGAGCAGGCGTTTACAATATCGTAACTCAATGGACTAACCGTTTGATATACAACCAAACAGGAAATGATACATATTTCTTCGAATCGGGTTACCCTCTCGCTATCGACGATTTAACTATCGATACCCTCGATTGCTTGTTGCCTCTCGGTGCTTCGGTTATTAATGTCGAAAACAATTTCGCCGAAATTAATCTTAACAACAACGAAGCTCTTACTATCGAGCTCTCATTGTCTACTACCGGTAACGTGGCTAATGCTGTGATTCTGGATACGGTAACTACCAATACTTACACTATCAACAATCTTAATGCTTCTACAAATTATACATTATTTATGCGTAACTTGTGTAGCACTACAGAATCTTCTCCTTATACATCATTATCTTTCCGCACTTACTGTTCGGATATTATCAACGTTACCGCTACACAACCTTATATCGAGAGCTTCGAAACTCTACAAGGTGATGGTGCTTCTGCCGAGCAAAACTGCTGGATTGAGGATAAAGGTGTACATAGCACAGGCTGGAGAGTTCATGATAAAGATTCTTACACCGGTTCTGTTACCCCTGTTGCTTACGACGGTAACAATTTCTTATTCCTCAACCGCTCTTTGGCTTCTCAATTATCACGCCCTGTACGCCTCCAAAGCGGTAAGAAATACGAAATATCCGCTATGGTTTCAATGGATAGAAAACTCCAACATGATGCCGACGGCGTTGTATTCGAATATTTCATGATTAAAGACAATGAGCAATCTGTCATAGCTCAATATATTGTTAATTCAGGAAATTACATCGAAGCCGTTAAAGAATTCTCTGTAGATGAAACGGGTATCTATAACATCGGTGTCAAAGCCAATGTAGGTGAATATGCCGATTGGTTCGTTGTCGACAATTTCAGAATAGAAGAAATTAATGTTTCTCGTCCGCAAAATATCGTGGTTTCTAACATCACATCAAATAGCGCGGATATTTCATGGAATAGCGTTGACTCTGCCGATCAATACGAAATCCAAGTTTACAATAGTAAATACGGTATGGTATTTAATACCGTAACTGCAAACACAAGTGCTGTAGCTACATCTTTGAAACCTAATACATTCTACAACGTTGCAGTGAGAGCTATCGAAAATAGCGCTATTGCCGACACTTCTAATTGGAATTCTACTTCATTCCGCACTATTTGTGGCGTTGGTGAATTCCCTTATATCGAAGACTTTAACGATTATATCCCGGGTAATTTACCTCCTACTTGCTGGTCACTCGAAGGCTCTTCTGCAACTGTGTCAAGCAATTGGAAAGTCACTAACGGTATGAGTGCCAACGACAAGACGAGCCTTGTATTGTACAATAATATTATCGGTACCGCTCAGGTGATGTCGCCTGAATTTGCTACAGGCAATGAAAGTTACCTCATCAAATTCAGATATCGCCAAGATATGCCTGCAAGAGACTCTCTCTACTTCCGTGTATATGAAGTGCTTACCGATGGTTCTTACCAATTGTTGCAACAAGAAGTTCTCGACATTAAAGGTAATGACCTCGTAAATAAATACGTGGTAATCAATCAACCTAACAAGAATATCCGCTTTGCATTTACTGCCGTTGTGCCTGTAAATAAAGAGAGCTATATTTATGTTGATGATATCAATGTAAACTGCTACAGCGGAGAGGATGTTCATAATGCCATCGTTTGTCGCGGTGACAGATACGTAGGTAACGGTTTCGTAGTAGATGCTGATAAAACATCGAATGTAAATATCAATACTATCGAGCTCGAGAAAGTAATCTCCGGCTCTGAGGGCTCTTGCGACAGTATAGTAAAACTCGTGTTGACAGTACAAGATGTACCGATGGTTCATATCTACGACACCATCTGTAAAGGCGACGTTTATAGCAAATACGGATTTAACAACCTCACTACTCGCGGCGATTATAATATCGTACATTACGCTACCGAGGGATGTGATACCACTATAATCCTACACCTCGAAGTACTCAATTTACAAACAGTGCTTACCCGTACTATTTGTGAGGGCGGCAACTTTAATTTTGGAGGACAAACCCTTAGTACTTCAGGAGTCTATGTCGACACATTAACAGGCCGCAGAGGATGTGACTCTATCGTTACTCTGTATCTGTATGCTATCCCTCGTGAAATACACTATTCCGCTTATATATGTGAAGGCGGTACTTATACTTGGAATGGTACTACTTATAATACTGCAGGTACTTATACCGTTTCTTTAACTAACTCTCTCGGTTGCGACTCTATCGAAATTCTCGATCTTAAGGTGTTACCTTCTGAAACTCGTGTAGAGGCAACTATATGTGAGGGTCAGACATACGAATTCTACGGCACCGTTATCAATGAGGCAGGTGAATATACACATACCGTACAAAACAGCCTCGATTGTGACTCTACTATCCGCCTCGTATTGTCGGTTACTCCTGCCCCTATCGGCAGAGTCAACGATTACGTTTGCGAAGGTAAGAATTACGAATCTTTCGGATTCTCTATCGATAGAATCACTCAAGATACCGTAGTATCTCGTAGAATTAATAATGCTAATGGTTGTGACTCAATTTTGGAAGTTTCTATTCAGTTTATCCCTACTGTAGTTGTCAATATTACAGAGACAATCAAAGAGGGTGAAACTTACGAATTCTTTGGAAATTCACTTACTACAGCCGGAGAATATTCCGACACTGTTCCTTCCTCTTTGGGTTGTGACTCTATAGTAAATCTTGTTCTTAATGTAACCACCCCTGTAGATAATGCTTATGCATTGCCTATCATCGTGGCACCGAACCCTGTACTTGGCGGACAAAGCACCTTCGTTAACCGCGAATGGACTGTCGAGGAGCAGAACGGAATGCGCGTAGAGGTACTCAACGCAGTAGGTCAGGTAGTGGAAATCTTCGCTCCTGCTACCTTCCCTATCGAAGTTGGCGGTATCTACACCAGTGGTATATATTATATCCGCATCACTTCAGGCACCGGAGATGTATATCTCGGTCGCCTCATAGTGAAATAATTCATTAATTACTATTAGATTTTGTAGGGGGTCGTACACGTGAGTGTGCGGCCCTTTTTTTTGATGTGTTTTTTGATGAGGTAAAAATGCATTTATTTACAACCAAATCAATACTTTAACTGAATTTTAATCCCCGAGTTGGCACGATTTTGACCCCTGAGTTGGCGCGATTTTAATCCCCGAGTTGGCGCGAAACCTCAACTTCATCTATTTGGTCATGCCCATAAGGCAAATGGCATAATTAAGAAGGATGGTATTGTTGTTATAGTTAAAATCACATAAATATCATAAGGTATTATTCCATATATTGAATATTTTGATTAACTTTGCCAACAATATTCATGCATAAAAGTGTAGCAAGAAGACTAAAGTTCATGCATAAAAATGTAGTAAATGAACTAAAGTTCATGCATAAAAATGTAAACAATGGAAAGAAAAGCTTATAAGCAATTGTTGGAATGGAAGAATAACCCACGGCATAAACCACTAATCGTCAACGGTGCACGCCAAGTGGGGAAGACATGGCTACTCAAACATTTTGGAGAAAAAGAGTACAAGAATGTTGCATACATAAACTGCGACAAGTCAATCCAGATGAAGGCCATATTCGAAGATGGTTATGACATCCCCCGAATCATAAGAAATATCAGTGCCATGACAAACGTGGACATTCGCCCACATGAAACACTGATAATTCTTGACGAGATACAGTCTATCTCAAAAGGATTGCCGGCGTTGAAGTATTTCTGTGAGGACGCCCCAGAGTACGATGTAGCGGTGGCGGGGTCTCTTTTGGGCATACAGTTGCATAGGGGCGAGTCGTTTCCTGTTGGCAAGGTGGATATGCTTAAATTATTTCCGCTGACATTCGGGGAATTTCTTATGGCTAAAGGTGAGAATATCAAGAAGGAAGCATTGGATAATCAAGACTATGAATCAATCGACGCCATCGCTCCGCTGTATGTTGACTTGCTTCGACAATACTATTTCACAGGTGGTATGCCGGCTGCCGTGAGTGCCTTTATCGAGGGCCAGCCTCTGTCGGCCATCAGGCAGATACAACAAGGGATACTGAGCGACTACCAACGTGATTTCTCTAAACATGCTCCTGGCAACGAGGTGCCACGAATCAACCTTGTATGGAATTCCATCCCCTCACAGTTGGGCAAGGAAAACCGTAAGTTCATTTATGGCTTGTTGAAAAAGGGAGCCAGGGCAAAGGATTACGAATTGGCAATACAGTGGTTGGTTGATTGCGAACTGGTATATAAGATTCCGAGGGTGTCAAAGGTTGTTATGCCGTTACGTTTCTACGAGGACTTTTCGGCGTTCAAGCTCTTCATTCTCGATGTCGGTCTGTTTGGGGCTATGGTAAATGCACCTGCCAACGAGATTCTTATCGGAAGTGATATTTTCTCGGAATACAAGGGCACATTTACTGAGCTATATGTCCTTCAACAAATGGAAACCATCAACGACTTGGACATATATTACTATTCCACTGATGACTCACGCACTGAGATTGATTTCGTTGTGCAGCATGAAGGAAAGGTTACACCGATTGAAGTCAAGGCAGAGGAGAACCTTCGTGCCAAATCATTACGACAAATTGTCACAAACAATCCGTCGTTGCACGGACTTAGGTTCTCGATGTCCAACTACCGCCATGAGGACTGGCTCGACAACGTGCCGCTATACGGAGTGGAGGCAAGATTCATTGGCAAAAAATCAAACTGTTAAATTTCTGTAATTATCACACGATACATATCGGGAGCCACCTCGGGCATTGGCCATGAGGTGGCACTAATTTTTAGAAATTGAGCATAGACATAGTATTCATGATGCACATGAATTTCAATAATACTTCCTTGAGTAAGTCTCTTTATAATAATTCTCCAAATTCTTGAATAGCGGTTTTCTCATACTTTTCCGCCTTATTTTTTTATGATTTTTTTGATGTGTTTTTTGACGAGGTAAAAATACATTTATTTACAACTAAATCAACACTTTAACTGAATTTTGACCCCTGAGTTGGCGTGATTTTAATCCCTGAGTTGGCGTGATTTTAATCCTTGAGTTGGCGTGATTTTAATCCTTGAGTTGGCGCGAAAACGAATAACCCCTCCGTTGCTCTGATACGGCTTTGCAGTGAAGTCTTGTAATTATTTAAGAGTATGTCGACATTTTTTTAGAGTCGAGCAACGGCTATGCAGTGAAGTCTTGTAATTATTTAAGAGTGTGAGTGATATTAGTTTATAGTGGCGTTTTCGAAAACGAGAGCGGGGTAGGGGCTTTTGCCCGGTGTGTGAGGTAGGGTGCCTATCTCTACTAATTGCTGCATTAGTTCGAGGATGTTACCGGTAATCAACATTTCGCTTATCGGCTTGGTAATCACTCCGTTTTCTATCAAAAACCCCTCAATACCATAAGAGAAATCTCCGCTTACGGGGTTGCAATTACCGCCAAGAAAGTCGGTGATGAGTATTCCCTTTCGGGTGGTGGAGATTATTTCGCTTGTTGTGCGGAGCCCCGGAGTTACCGTAGTGCATATCGGTAAATCGAGTGTAGGCGCCATCTGCATTTTTAGGGAATAGCGATAGTTGATAAAATAATTATTCAACACTCCGTTCGTTATTACATTCATGTCGGTGGCAGGCAGGCCGTCGCTGGTGAATTCTTTGGCTCCGATTCTGCCGTATGTGCGTGGAAGACATTTTATTGTAAGTATATCGGATGTGATTTTTTTGTCGATTTTATTACATAAGAAGGAGTGCTTATCGTATATCTTGCTACCGTAAGTGGCTGAAATAAGCGGATCTAAGATATCGGGAGTTATGCTGTTGTGGATGATGGTTGTATATCTTCCGGACTCTATGCTCTCTGCTCCTTTTTTTGCGCGAGCATACGATAGTGTGCGGCTACCGAGATTTTCTGTTCCGAGATGGTCGCCGTTGATATATGTTCTTGATTCATAGTGTTGTCGGCGCATCTCGTTGCTGTCGGAAATGGTGGCGGAGGTATAGATGGATAATATCGTCTCTCTGCTTATTCCAAAAAAACCGTTGCTGAAAAGGCAAAGTTTTTCCGCTTTCTTTTTGTTTATTCCGCAAGAGGAAGTTATCACATCACTGCCTACAATGCGTTGTTGCTCTGTTAAGCAAATATCTTTCTGACGCTCAAAGTCTACTTTATCGATATTTTCATCGTACAAGCCTAAATCAATATAGCCCTCATCATAGCAAAGATTTTTTGGTAATTGACGCTCATAAGGGTCCGGCGCAAGGTATTTTATGTTGTTGATACCATTGATGATAAATTGCTCTAAAGCCTCTTTATTTAAGTGAGAGCAAGTGATAGTATTGTTACGCTCGTTGTGGTAGAGTGAGATGATTATAGCTTGTTGCTCGTTGTAGCTGAGGTTTTCCGTTTCACCGTCTGTAATCACAAGTTTCTCATTTTCCGAACTTTGGATATATACGTTTACCTGCTCTGCTTCATGTTTTTGGGCGCAGTGTATTGCAAATTCAGCGAGTTGTATAGCCTCTTGTTGTTTTTTATTCATAGTGATTGTTAATCTTTAACAATGTATTGTTTGAAAAATTTTTAAAGAAAGATACTTTTTGATAAATCGGTTTCTTATAATCTTATAATCGACTTTCGGAGTAAGCACCTCAATTTTGTGCAAGATATTATTTTGATAAATCGGTATGCTTTGAGAGGAAAGGGAAGTTTAGTAAATTAAAATTACGCCGAAAAGCGAATTACTTTTCGGCGCAATGATATATAAAAGAAATTTTAATACACAATTAATTAAGCGTTTTTGCCGTGGCAGTTTTTGTATTTCTTACCTGAGCCGCAAGGGCAAGGGTCGTTACGTCCGACGGTTTTCTCCACGTGAATAGGTTGTGTAACTTGTTGTTCGCGAGTATCTTTATTTCCTGCACGTTGGATGTCAGACATGTCTTGCTTTTGGGTGTTGTATTTGCTATAGTCTTTATGACGTGCCTCTTCTGCGCGGCGAACCGGGTCGGACTCGCGTACCGGTATTTGTGCGCGCATAAGTATTTCGGTAATCTTACGGTTGCAGTCGGTAGTCATTCGAGTGAAGAGGTTGAACGACTCTAATTTGTATATTACGAGAGGGTCTTTCTGCTCGTAAGTAGCATTTTGCACAGCCGTTTTAAGGTCGTCGAGAGCGCGAAGGTTCTCTTTCCAGCCTTCGTCGATATTGAGTAGGAGCAGAGCTTTTTCGAATGCTTTGATAACCTCTTTTGAGTCAGACTCATAGGCGGCTTTTAGGTCTACCGGGATATTGTATTGGCGGCGTCCGTCGGTGATAGGTATCAATATCTTTTCGTATTGATTGCCTTGCTCTTCGTAGACGCGTTTGATAACCGGGTTTGCCACTTCTGCAAGACGATCCATCTTGCGTTTGAATACTTCGAACATTGTATCGGAGAGGGTATCGATAACTTTCTCTGTTCTCATTTGGCGGAATTCCGCTTCGGAGAGAGGCGATTCGATAGCGAAAATCTTCATTATCTCGTTACGGAAGCCTTCGTAATCATTGTCAGGGTGATAAGTATTAACCGTATTTGCAAGAGTATCGTAGATAGTATTTACCGTTTCCACACCGATTCTTTCACCGAGGAGGGCATGGTGGCGACGGAGGTAAACCACTTTACGTTGCATATTCATCACGTCGTCGTATTCGAGCAGGCGCTTACGGATTCCGAAGTTGTTCTCTTCTACCTTCTTTTGGGCGCGCTCAATAGATTTTGAAATCATAGAGTGCTCAATCATCTCACCCTCTTGGAAACCGAGGCGGTCCATCACTTTGGAAATTCTTTCAGAGCCGAAGAGGCGCATAAGGTCGTCTTCGAGGGAGACGTAGAATACGGAAGAACCCGGGTCGCCTTGACGTCCGGAACGACCGCGTAACTGACGGTCGACGCGGCGGCTTTCGTGGCGCTCGGTACCTATGATGGCAAGACCTCCCGCAGCTTTTACCTCGTCGGTGAGCTTGATATCGGTACCACGGCCTGCCATGTTGGTGGCTATGGTTACAGTACCTTTACGGCCCGCTTCGGCTACAATGTCCGCCTCCTTTTGGTGGAGCTTGGCATTCAATACGTTGTGCTTTATCTTGCGTATTGTAAGCATACGACTGAGGAGCTCGGAAATCTCTACCGATGTGGTACCTACAAGTACAGGTCGGCCTTCGGATACCAGTTTTACAATCTCTTCTATTACTGCGTTGTATTTTTCACGTTTAGTTTTATAGATACGGTCTTCCATATCTATACGTGCTATAGGTTTGTTGGTTGGGATTACCACAACATCGAGTTTGTAGATATCCCAGAATTCGCCCGCTTCGGTCTCGGCAGTACCCGTCATACCTGCGAGTTTGTGGTACATACGGAAGTAGTTTTGCAGAGTGATGGTGGCGTATGTTTGTGTGGCAGCCTCTACTTTTACATGCTCTTTGGCCTCGATAGCTTGGTGGAGTCCGTCGCTATAGCGGCGACCATCCATAATACGACCCGTTTGCTCGTCTACAATAAGTACCTTATTGTCCATCACCACATACTGGTCGTCTTTTATGAATAATGTATAAGCTTTAAGAAGTTGATTTACAGTGTGTACGCGTTCCGATTTTACTGCATAGTTCTGGAATGCCGCGTCTTTCTTTATCTGTTTTTCTTCTTCTGATAAGTTGCTCTTTTCTATTTCCGCTATTTCGGAGCCGATATCCGGGAGTACGAAGAATTCAGGGTCTTCGGTAGAGCCCGTCATAATATCTATACCCTTGTCGGTGAGGTCGATAGTGTTTTGTTTTTCGTTGATAACGAAGAGGAGAGGGTCGGTAGCTATATGCATGTTACGGTTGTTTTCCTGCATATAGAATTCTTCCGTTTTGATAAGGGTTTGTTTGATGCCCTGCTCGGAGAGGAATTTGATGAGGGCTTTATTTTTCGGCATAGCTTTATAAGAGCGGAATAGGGCGAGGGCACCCTCTTCAGCTACTTTTTTATCTTCGCTATGTATTTTGTTTTTGGCTTCAATAAGGTATTGAGTAGCCATTGCAGATTGCTGTTTTACAAGTCTTTCCACGCGAGGGCAGTACTCTTCGAACATTTGGTCTTCGCCTTTTGCCACAGGACCGGAGATGATGAGAGGGGTACGGGCATCGTCGATTAACACGGAGTCCACCTCATCGACAATAGCGTAGTGATGAGAGCGTTGCACCAGGTCGATAGGCGAAGAAGCCATATTGTCGCGAAGGTAATCGAAGCCGAATTCGTTGTTGGTACCGAAGGTGATGTCGGCATTATAAGCTTTGCGGCGCTCGTCGCTATTTGGCTTGTGCTTGTCGATACAGTCAACGCTGATGCCGTGGAACATGTATATAGGACCCATCCATTCAGAGTCACGCTTAGAGAGGTAGTCGTTCACGGTAACAACATGAACACCATTGCCTGTGAGTGCGTTGAGGAATACAGGTAGGGTGGCAACGAGGGTTTTTCCTTCACCGGTAGCCATCTCCGCTATCTTTCCTTGGTGGAGAGCCACACCGCCGATGAGCTGTACATCGTAGTGAACCATATCCCATGTGTGCATATTTCCGCCTGCCTCCCATTGGTTGCTATAAATAGCTTTGTCGCCCTCTATCGTCACGAAATCGTGCTTGGCGGCGAGGTCACGGTCGAAGTCCGTTGCAGTGACTTCCAATGTAGAGTTCTCGGCAAATCGGCGCGCAGTATCTTTTACTATTGAGAATACTTCAGGCAATATCTTGTTTAATTCTTCCTCTTGGATGTTGAGAATTTTCTTTTCTATCTTGTCGATTTCAGAATAGATTTGCTCGCGTTTGTTTATCTCGGTCTCTTCAACCTTAGCTTTAAGTTTTTCTATTTCAGCTTTTTTATCCTTAACGGCGTCGGCAAGCTCGGCACGTAAAGCTGCAGTGCGTGCACGCAATTCGTCGTTGCTTAATTTTGATATTGAGGGATATACCGCTTTTATCTTTTCTACTATCGGCTTTATCTCTTTCAGGTCTCTTTCGGCTTTATTTCCGAAGATTTTACTTAAAAATTCGTTAAATCCCATATTAATATTTTGATTTTTTATCGATTGCAAAGTTACGAATAAATATTTTTTTATGCAATATGCTTTTTATTGTTTTTTATAATGAAATCTATTACGGAAACAAATTCATTTGCCCATCCTTATTTTGGTGGTTTTATTGTTTTTTATAACGAAACCTATTACGGAAACGATGCCGGTGAAAGTGACGTAAAACGGGTAGAAAATCGACATTAACGGCATGTAATAGAGCAAGTTTCGCTTGTTTATCGTTTTCAGATAAGGGATGATGGCGATGCAGTCGACGATGAGTTTGATAATGTAAGCCATTGCTGCCATTAGCAGAAAACCGCTATTGAAAATGGAGGCTATGTAAAGTGCGGTGAGCATGATATTTGTAACGGCGGTGATAGTAGCGGTAGCCACGGTGAATTTATCGGTATAAGCAGGTAGTTTGCCTATCCACCTTTTGCGTTGAGTAAAGAAAGAGAGCGGGTTATCATTTCCTCGAGTGGAGATGATGAGTTCGGGACGGAAGAGGTAGAAAATTTTGCCGTTGGAAGCCTTGATATTGTGTAGCATGAACATATCGTCGCCCGAAGGGATATCGGTGCGTATGCCGCTGATGTGCTCGAGGTAGATGTCGCGGCGCACTATCATATTGGCACCATTGCACATGATAGGGCATCCCATCATTGCAGAGCCGGCGGAAACCGCTTGAAGGCTGCCTAAATCCAAAATCTCGAAAGCCTTGAACGGGTTCAAAGCAAAGTCGGAGATATCGGTTTTTACCGAAAAGTCCCCTGCAAAATTTGAAGAAAGATAGTGCAACTTTACTCCTCCGAGGAGCATATCTACCGAGTGAGTAGTGAGAAATATTTTTGCATTGAGGCAGTACTCATCCGGGAGGATACAGTCGGCATCGGTGAAGAGCACATATTTGGCAGTGCTATGCTTAACACCCTCTATAAGAGCGGCTTTCTTGCCATTGCCCGGGCTTTGAAGTACTATTACATTAGGTAGCTTTTTTGCGAAATCAAGTAAAATAGCAAAAGTATTGTCCGTAGAATTGTCGTCTACAAAGATAATCTCCTTAGGCATAGAGTGTTGCCTTTCGATAGAGCTAAAGAGCAGGGGCAGATTGTCCTCCTCATTCTTGCACGCCACCACTATAGCTAATCTGCCATCGGTATCTATGCTATCTTCGGGCGGATAATTCTTTGGAAAATAGAGCCTTATGCATAAAAATAGTATCAGAGCAAAATAAGGCATTAAGAGTAGAAAAAGGATAGCTTCCATAGGCAAGAAGAGTAAATGATTTATAATAAGCCACTTATAGAAATACGAAAATAAATAATTAAGGAACGGACTATCGAAGCATATTGAAGTAATTATGGAAATTTTAGCTACTTCGGCTGTAACGGTTTATTCTTCAATATATTTTGGAGACGGACCATAGGCGTTGGTGCCGGGTTTGCTATCCATGCAGTAGAATATTAGCAGTATTAAATTGTAAATCCATGCTATCAATGCGAATATTATGTATTGCAACAAGAAGGATATTAAATTGATGTAATCGTAATCGTCGGAATTTATAGAAACAAAAAAATTGAATAATGCAACACACATAACGATGAATAAGAATATATTTAGAAGTATATTGATAGCGAGCCACCAACCACTTTTCCCTATATCGTGTAAACGGCGTACTTTAAGCGGAATAGTTAGCAAACTAAGGATGCCACCCACTATCGGGGTTAAAAAAATAGTTAATATAATTACCAATAATTGTGTCCACCAAAATTCAGAACGTCTGGAGCGACCTTTCATTTTAAAAATCTTTTTCGTGGAAGCATTCAATGCCTCTACAAATCCTAATGAAGGAGTAGTTGTTACCATAATAGTGTATATTTAAGTTAGTTTGAATATTTGTTTTTATTGAGTTTCTGTTTTTGGATACAATACATCTTATAGTTCTTCTAACGCATGTTCGGTTATTAACTCACTATTCTTTTTATCTAAATACTCTAATATTAAATTATAATGTTTGTTTATATAAAGAGTGATATCGCCTTTATCCGTTTTATATATAGTTTCGTATTTGGATTTTTTTTCATGAAAAGAATCATTTATATCATGATCTTCCATCTTCTTGGGTTTTAGTTTCTCCGTGCAAGAAGTAGGTGCGCCATATTTTTGTGTTAAAAGCTGTTTTAGATGAAAATAATTTTCTTTTTTCTTCTCCCATTCATAAACATATTTAAATTCGACTTGAATTTTATATACCAAATCTTTGTTGGCGAGCGTTTCTACATATAATCTGCATTGCTTAAAGTCGGCAAAATCGCCTACCATCGTTGCTTTGCCTTCCTTATATGCTTCTAATTTTGCTTTTTGTTCTCTTTGTTCTTTTTGTTCTTTCGTTTCCTCATCCCCTTCCAAACCAAACCGTTCTACGTGAATTCTAAAATTCTTCTTTTCCATCTGAGCAACATAATATTTTAACGTGCCGTTGATAGGTACATTATTGAAAATCAGGTGAGTGCCGTCGTCGATTAATTTTACATCATCCGGATTTACCACATCCGGATCTACCACAACTTCGTTCGTGTTGTCGTCATTAGAAAAAAGGTTCTTAATATTTTCAAAAACCCCCAATTTATTCATTTCTACTATATATATTAGCAACATTAAAGGTAACAAGATTATCAAAATAATCTTAACTATCAATCTAATAATATCTGTCATAATGGTAATTGTTTAAAGTTATTAATAATATTTGTGTTTTTTTCTTTTGTCATTGGCAAAGGTAATAATTTTTTTTAATTCTTTTTTTTATTTGCCGATTTTTTTAATTCGGGCAATATATATATATTTTATCAATCGATAAATACCATACCCTGCCAAGATAGCACCAATAAGTGATACTAAAATAATAAATATCAGTTCTTCAATAATATAGCAGATAGCCAGAATAGTTATCATACCACCCAAACTCTTGTCCATAATAAAAATATATTGATTTTGCGCTGCAAATGTAAACCCCCATTACGAAAACTATCTTCGTAAAAACGACCAATACCGAAATTTTTAGAGAAAATCCGGCGCAGAGCGGTAGTTTTTGTTGTTAGCTTTGGAGGTTAGATATTATTTTTGTAATTTTCCGCAGAATTTGCGACGATATGCATTTTAGAATGTCGCATAAGGATATTGAATATGTTTATACACGAAAGAGATAACCTATATTGCCATGTCCCTTACTCTTTTTTGTAGCTCTGATATTTTTTTCATTAACTCGTCGAACTCCAATGAATGGCCATAGATGAAGAAACGACGCATGTCTGCATAGTCGGCTTTCCACGATTCCATTGAATGTTCGGGTATCAAGAAATTGATAGAAGCAGGAGCATGAAGATTGTAGTTCACATACTTCAAGGCGTAATATGCTCTACGATGCTCAACAATTGCGTCATATAGAGTGCGGTCTGCCAAAGCCTTTCGCCCATATTCAGTGTCCATCAGTTTCTCCAAGTCGTATAGATGACGGGACATACGAACGCTTCTGGGCTTATCTTTCTGAAATTCTTCGGCCAACAGAAATATTTTTTCCAAGAATGTACGTGTAGGAACAACTGTTCTTATTTTGCAATTGGCATCTATGTCTTCCTCTTCAAAGGTCTCACCAATTATTGAGTGAATGTAACGTTCTTCTGTTGGTTCGTCCATGGAGAGGCAGCTAATTTCAATCTTCACACGCGGAGGAATGTAAGTGATAGTGTCTTCAATGATGGACGGATAATGTAACAGTATGACCGTAGGATCTTTGTCCGAGTCTATAGGCTTCCATTCTCCATTCTTGTCTTGCACTTGGGTGACATTCTCGATAGTGTACCCGGTGGCACCCATGCTCTTTAAATGTGCATCAATTTGGGACGAAAGTGTTTCTTGAATATATTTTCGTGCCAGCTTCTTCAGCTTATCGCGTTGACTCTTGTTTGACTTCTCTATGCCAAAGAAAGAGTGGCTGATGGCTAAGTCTATGTCCTCAGAAAAACGTTCAATGATATTGAAACCTTTTGAGAGTGACGTGCCTCCCTTGAATATCAACCATTCACGACAGTCCGTCTGAAACAGAGCTTTCAACGTGACAGTTACCCACCAGTCCTTTTCTATAGCCACTTGATTGATACCAGGATGCGTGGTTTCTGTCTGTTGTAACATCGCTAGACGATCAACAAGCTCATTGTTTAACCAAAGTTTTCCCATTGTCTTTATTCTGTTTTAAGCATCGGTTTTATGATTCGCTTCATCCATGCAGGCATCAAATCCACGTCACGCATCAATGAATCCTTGTTTGGTTCTTTTGATATAAGTGAATTTATCGTCTGCAGCTCGTTATCGGTTACATTCTCTTGCTTTAACGCCTTAAGAGCTTGGACCAATAATGCAATGAGGCGAGTCTCATAGCAGAAATTCTTGGGGACACCGCGTTTCAAAATTACCTGACGATTGGCGAGTTTAATTGTCCTCTCGCTGCCTGTTGTCAAGTATGTATAATTCATTGGAACCTGCGTAGATAGCCCTAGTATATTTAGCGCAGTCATTCCTGAAGGTAAAACTTGGGCATTATCACGGGTTGCTATAGCTTGTACCACTTTATCAACAGTAGGAAGTACAATTCCGAACCGACTTTTTCGAGGTTTGGCATAAATGCCTTGCGCAATCTTTATCAATACTCCCTCATTGGTCAGTTCTGCCAAGGTGCTACCAACAAACTCAGCGTGATATTCTGGGAAGTCAGAGCGAAACAGAATACTATCTTCAGGCATCGCTTCTATGCGTTGCCTTAAAGTATTGCTATCTATAGAATGTCCGTTTATCATAAGACCTTTGAAATTTTGATGATTTTTCAAATGCAAAGATAGACATTTCATTTGAATAAACCATTGATATCAGTGAATTTTTTCGTTTTACAGATATTTTTGTTAACTTTTATAATTTCGTTACTTTGAAAATACATTTTTTAACCTTCTCATCAAAAACTGGCTTATTAGAAAAGGAGGATGGCAATGGCCGATTGGCACGTATTCTTTCCGATATGCTTCTGTGATTGAGCCTTCGATATTGATAGTTTTTGCAAGCAAGTTTATACCCTTTACGAAAACTATCTTCGTAAAAACGACCAATACCGAAATTTTTAGAGAAAATCCGGCGCAGAGCGGTAGTTTTTTGTTGTTTTTAGCCCGATTACAAACCATTGTTCAAAAAAATAATATTACCTTTGTAAAAATTTTGCAAATATAGCAGAATTGTTAAATGGGAAACTGTAAGTATTTGGGTAATGTGGTAAAATACATTGCCTTGTAAATATTGTGCAATTGTGTGAGAAATAAAGAATTGCGCTAAATATTCTACTTTATGATGATATCTCGTAGATGACTTTGAATATACAAACGAGGTATGTGAACCACTTTAACGTTATGGTAAACGGCAAGGAACAGTTCTCTGACCTCTTGTTCGTAAGAGAGTATAAAAACGACGGCTTTGGAAACACCTGTCCTTTCATTTGTTTTGGACTGGTTGATTATGTCTCCTCCATTGGAGATAAGCCAATGAGTATCAACTGGAAAATGCAGCAACTTATCCTTCCTCAATTCCTGAAGATCGGATAAGGACGCATGCCTGGTGCATCATAAGCAGAAAGGAAACAAACTCCCGGCTTGCCTGCGTGGGGTAGAGTGGGAGAAATGATAAAACAATCTTATAAAAATTATTAGTAATGAGGAAGTATTTATTAGGATTATTGCTTGTTTGTTTTGCTTCGTGTTTCTCTCAGAAGTCAACTTCTGTTGATTATGAGCGTCGTGTGGATTCTTTAATGCTACGTATTGACACATTGATTCAACTCAACAATCAATTATTGGAACAGCTTGACATTGATTTGTCTTTGAAAGATAGATATAAATTGTATCCAACAGAGAATATCTATACATTGTTAGAGTTGGATACCAAGACGGGAATCGTTAAGCAGGTTCAATGGGGGTTGGATTCCCAAGAAGAAGGAACTTGGTATATTAATTCGGTTGACCTTAATAAATGGGATGGAGGTTACGGTTCTGGTTCTTTTGAACTTTACCCGACTAAGAATATGTACCAGTTTATTTTGATTGATCAAACTGATGGTCGTAAATGGCATATTCAATGGGGAATAGGAGATAGTAAACGTTGGATAAGAAGAATCTATTAGTCTGGACTATTTCTGCGACATTTCACCTGATACTGATATATTGAAGTTCGCGAATGCGGCTACAAAGATGAGCATTACTCCGTCAGATTGATGAAGAAGATGAGGAAACTCAAGCATCTTTTTGCCGATTTTTGGATCACAATTTTAAACTACCTATATCAGCCTATGCTCCAGGTTGCGTACCAAAGGTAAAAATTAATGAGCGACTATTTAATTTGAATCACAAATGGACAAAGAAAATAAGCTGATACTATATAAAGATGATGAAGGCAAAGTGAACGTGAACGTGCGCTTTGCCGATGAGGATGTGTGGCTGACGCAGCAGCAGTTGGCTGAAATATACAATACCACACAGCAAAACATCAGCCTACACCAAAAAAGCATTTATGCAGACGGGGAACTTGATGAGTCGACAACTCACAAGAAATACTTGTTAGTTCGTCAAGAGGGCAAGCGACAGGTGCAGAGGGAGATTGACCATTACAATTTGGATATGATAATAGCCCTTGGCTACCGGGTGCAGTCGTCCATTGCTGTGCGCTTTCGCCGTTCGGCATCAGCGTTTGAGATGCTCAACCATATATGGAATTTATAATATAAGCAAGTAACATTAAATAATTGAAGTACTATGATCAGACAATGTACTATTATCTTTGGCTGTCTGGCCGTGGGCGAACTGATTGTGTGGCTCACGGGCATCAGCATACCGAGCAGCATCATTGGCATGCTGCTTCTGACAGCTTTGCTGCAAATGAAAGTCTTCAAACTGGAATGGGTGAAGGGAATGTCGGATTTCCTCATCAGCAACCTGGGCTTCTTCTTCGTACCACCAGGCGTTGCACTTATGCTCTATTTCGACATCATAAAGGCAGAACTGCTACCCATCGTGGTGGCAACGGTCATCAGTACCGTGCTGGTGATGATTACAACAGGATGGACGGATCAGTACCTGCGTAAGTTGAACCATAAGAAAGAGGACGGACATGGAAATAATGAGTAACCCCATCATACTGCTTGCCATCACCTTCGGCATCTATTACGTGGCACGCCAGATACAGAAGCGGACGGGATGGGTTGTGCTCAACCCCATTCTCATCACCATTGTAGCCCTAATCGCCCTGCTGCAGCTGACGGGCATCAGCTACGAAACTTACGAGCAAGGCGGACAGTACATTGATTTCTGGCTCAAACCGGCCATCGTGGCACTGGGTGTGCCACTCTATCAGAATTTGGGACAGATCAGACGTCAGCTGCTGCCTATCCTCATGTCGCAACTTGTTGGCTGCCTGGTGGGATTAGTCAGTGTCACCCTGATAGCATCAGCCCTTGGAGCATCACACGAAGTCATCGTATCGCTGGCGCCCAAATCCGTCACCACCCCTATCGCCATGGAGGTGTGCAAGACGTCTGGCGGTATCCCATCACTCACGGCAGCTATCGTGGTGATCGTAGGTCTCTTCGGAGCTGTCTTCGGATTCAAGATTCTGGAGGTGTGGCACGTACGCAACCCTTTCTCGCAAGGTATCAGCATGGGCACGGCAGCACATGCCGTAGGCACATCACGCGCCATGGAGAAGGGTGAGATATACGGTGCGTACTCTTCGCTCGGTCTTATCCTGAACGGTGTCCTAACAGCATTGCTCACTCCTTTTGTTCTGAAGTTGCTGGGG
>JAEDFN010000067.1 GCA_016292775.1 Paludibacteraceae bacterium | reverse complement strand
TCTCATCCATCGGCAAATTAACAGCTGTAGCATGGCGCCAGTTGTCCTCCACCTCAATTACTATCGGAGTATAGAAAGGATGATGTGTAAAACTGGTTATTGAAACGTAATTTTTTGCATCAAGACCGAGTGATTTTGCATACTCCATCGGGGTGGTTTTCACGCCGTCCACAACAAATTCGGTAGGGCATTCTCCGAGATAAGTATCGTAAATTTTAATAAATCCTTCTTTCCAAACCGGAGTAAGTTTACTGAAATTACCTTTTGCTATCGCTTTAATATAAGCACCGGCAACGGCATCGAGCTCGTTATGCACCGGAAGTTCTTCGCCATAGCGTATGCCCGGCATTGCATCTTGTGGTACAAGACCGTAATTCTCAAGGCAATAAAGAGCATCGGAAACCCATCCGCCGGGAGCAAAAGTAGCATTGCCATGGAGGCGAACATAGAGCTCTCCGCGGTCAATCATAGACTTATGGACAAGAAACATTTCTGACAAATCAACAGTTTTATTCTGCATACGAAGCACTTCCGACTCAAAAAATGCCATTGCAGAAAAACTCCAGCATGTTGAAGAACGGTGTTGATTTTTTACAGGAGTAATAGGATTTTCTTTTACAGTGGTAAAAACAAATCCCTCTTCTTTTTTCTCTTTATTTTTCGGGGCTGCAACTAAAACATTAGCACACAACGCCATACAAAGTAACAAAGATATAGTTTTTTTCATATAGGTATTATTTATTAAAGATTAATTTATTATCAACGCAAAGGTACAATATTTTCCCATACTATAAAAGATAAAAAATATTAATAAACAAAAATAAAATATATGATAAAAATATGAATAAAAAAGGCTGAAAATCAAAGTATTATTCATATCTTTGCAAAGCCTTTGTATTGGGTAAAAAAGATTTTACAACTTACTGATAATTAAAAATTTACACATATATTAACATGGAATACAATTTCAGAGAGATAGAAAAAAAGTGGCAAAAAAAGTGGGCGGAAGAGCGCACTTATAAGGTAGAGATAAATTCTGACAAGCCAAAATTTTATGTTTTGGACATGTTTCCATATCCGTCAGGTGCGGGTTTGCACGTAGGTCACCCGCTCGGATACATTGCTTCAGACATCTATAGTCGCTACAAAAGGCTAAAAGGCTTCAACGTTCTCCACCCAATGGGCTACGATGCTTTTGGACTTCCTGCCGAGCAATATGCCATTCAAACGGGTCAACATCCGGCTATCACTACCGAAAAAAATATACAACGCTACCGCGAACAACTCGATAAAATAGGTTTTTGCTATGATTGGGATCGTGAAATTCGCACTTGCGACCCTGAATACTACCGCTGGACTCAATGGGCTTTTATCCAAATGTTCAAACACTGGTATAATAATGACACCGATAAAGCAGAACCTATTGATACTCTTATAGATAAATTCAACACAAACGGTAATATATCTGTCAATGCAGCTTGTACTCCAACCCGTGCTTTCACTGCCAACGAATGGAAAGCGATGAATGAAAAGGAGCAACAAGAGATATTGATGAACTACCGTATTGCATATCTTGCAGACTTAAAGGTGAATTGGTGTCCGAAATTAGGCACTGTTCTTGCCAATGATGAAGTAAGTGAGGGACTTTCGGTACGCGGCGGATACCCGGTAGAGCAAAGGGTTATGCGCCAATGGAGCCTTCGTGTTAGTGCCTATGCACAGCGACTTCTCGATGGTCTTGACCTTGTAGATTGGACCGACTCTCTGAAGGAGACTCAACGCAATTGGATTGGTCGCTCAGAGGGCGCCGAGATGAGATTCAAAGTAGCCGACAGCGATGTTGAACTCGAGATATTTACCACCCGTGCCGACACCGTTTTCGGTGTAACTTTCATGGTTCTTGCCCCGGAAAGCAAATATGTAGATATGCTCGTAAGTTCAGAACAAAGAGCTGCCGTTGACGAATATCTGGAAAGAGTAAAGAGTCGCACCGAGCGAGAGAGAATTTCCGACCGCCGCGTAACAGGTGTGTTCTCAGGGGCTTATGCTGTAAACCCTCTTATAGGAGATAAAATTCCTGTATGGATTTCAGATTACGTACTTGCCGGATATGGCACCGGAGCTATTATGGCAGTACCTGCTCACGATAGTCGCGACTATGCCTTCGCTCGCCATTTCAACTTGCCTATAATACCTCTCATCGAAGGTGCCGACGTAAGCGAAGAGAGCTACGATGCTAAGGAAGGTATTGTATGTAACTCAGGCTTCCTCAACGGATTACAAGTTAAAGAAGCCATTGCTAAGATGAAAGAATATATCACGGAACACAAGCTCGGACAAGTAAAAGTAAACTACCGTCTGCGCGATGCAATATTCAGTCGTCAACGCTATTGGGGCGAACCTATCCCTGTGTATTATAAAGATGGCATACCTTACACATTGAGCGAAGACGAGTTGCCTCTTTTACTGCCGGAAATAGATAAATTCCTCCCTACAGAAAGTGGAGAGCCACCACTTGGAAGAGCTAAAAATTGGTGTACAAAAGATGGTTATCCTTTGGAACTCAACACCATGCCGGGTTTTGCCGGATCTTCCGCTTACTACTTGAGATATATGGATCCGCGCAACGACAAAGGTCTTGTATCGGCAGAGAGCAACCGTTATTGGGGTAATGTAGACCTCTATATCGGTGGTACAGAGCACGCTACGGGTCACCTTATCTACAGCCGTTTCTGGAATAAATTCCTCTTCGACATAGGTTATTCTTACAAAGAAGAGCCATTCCAAAAACTTATCAACCAAGGTATGATACAAGGTCGCTCAAATTTCGTATACCGAATAGTGGGTACAAACAAATACGTAAGTTGCGGACTCAAAGACAATTATCAAGTACAACCTATCCATGTAGACGTCAATATTGTAAACAACGATGTACTTGATATAGACAAATTCCGCGCATGGATGCCTGAATATAAGGATGCGGAATTTGAACTTGAGAACGGCAAATACATCTGCGGATGGGCTGTAGAAAAGATGAGTAAATCAATGTTCAACGTAGTAAATCCGGATGATATTGTAGAGAATTACGGAGCTGACACTCTTCGACTTTACGAAATGTTTCTCGGGCCTCTTGAGCAATCAAAACCTTGGGATACAAAAGGTATTGACGGTGTACATCGCTTCTTGAAAAAATTATGGGGTCTCTATTCCGAAGGAGAAAACTTCGTTATCAACGACGAAAAACCTACTGCCGAGGAGCTCAAAACATTACATAAAACGATAAAGAAAATCACTTACGATATAGAGAATTTCTCTTTCAATACATCAGTATCCGCATTCATGATATGCGCCAATGAATTAGCGTCGGTTAAATGCCACAAGCGTGCTATTTTAGAGCCATTGGCAATAATCATAGCACCATTTGCGCCGCATATTGCTGAAGAATTATGGCATGCAATGGGCAACAACAGCTCGATTTGTGATGCTAAATTCCCGGAATATAACGAGGAATATTTGGTGGAATCTAACGTAAAATACCCTATTTCTTTCAATGGAAAGGTACGTTTCATCCTTGAATTGCCTGCATCAATGAGCAAAGAAGAGGTAGAGAAAACCGCTCTTGCCAACGAGCAGACATTGAAATTCCTCAATGGTGGCACTCCTAAAAAGGTAATTGTAGTACCAAACAAAATCGTAAATATCGTATTATAATGGACAAAAAACGTATTTTTAAAGAAGCTAAAGAATTAATAACCATAGCATTGGCATTGTTAGTATATGCACTTGCGTGGCAATTATTCATTTTCCCGCACCAATTTACAGCGGGAGGGGCAACCGGTGTTTGCTCCATAATAATGTATGCAACACAGGGATTATTACCACAAGGAGTACAAGACTTTTTTGCATCCTTAGGTATGTTCTCCATAAACGGCGGTATTCCGGTATCTATCTCTTATTTAGCTATTAATGCAATATTATTGGTACTATCCGTCAAGATACTGGGATTACAATTCAGTCTGCGCACGATATATGGCGTCGTTATCGTCACCATGTATTTATGGATTCCATGGGAAGATGTATTCACATACATAGCAGGAGAGCCTTTCCCTGTTTTCGACCCGTTCATGTCGTGTATAATAGCCGGCTTAATGATGGGTGTTTCTCTCGGTATTACCTTCTGCAACAACGGTAGTTCGGGTGGTACCGACATCATTGCCAAGATAATCAACAAATACAGAGATATTACTCTTGGTCGCGCTCTTACATTCTGCGATGTAGTGATAATCGGCTGCTCAGGAATATTACCTAACAACGGTATCGAGCAAATAGTGTACGGTTTGATTACGATGTTCATCTCCTTCACCACAGTAGATATGTACATCAATGGTGTGCGCCAATCAGTGCAATTCTTCATATTCTCGCATAAAGCGGAAGAGATTGCCGATGCCATACAGCACCAGGCAAAGCGTGGAGTGACACTATTAGATGCTACAGGATGGTACACAAAAAGTCCTATGAAGGTGGTTACTGTTTTGGTAAGAAAAACCGAATCACACGAGATATTCAAGATTATCAACGAGATAGACAAGAATGCCTTTATTTCACAATCGGCAGCGATAGGTGTATATGGCAGCGGTTTTGACCCGATAAGCAATAAAAACAAATAATGAAGAAAATATTAGGAATGGGCAATGCCCTTGTAGATATCTTAACTCCAATAGATGGCGACCATCTATTGGAGTTTCTTGCTTTACCAAAAGGTAGTATGCAACTTGTAGATATAAGCAAAACAGCTGAGATAGAGGAGAAAATAAAGAATTTCGAACATACTACTATTGCCGGAGGTTCTGCAGCAAACACGGTAAAATGCATTGCTCAATTAGGAGGTAAAGCCGGTTTTATCGGTAAAATAGGAAACGATAATGTAGGTAATTTTTTTGAGGATACCATCAAACAAAACGGCATCACACCTATATTGTTAAAATCAACGCTCCCCTCCGGCAGATGCAATGTACTCATCTCTACAGATCATGAGCGCACAATGGCAACGTGTCTTGGTGCCGCTGCAGACATGAAAGCAGAAGATATTGATATCGAGATGTTTAAAAATCACGACATCTTCCATATCGAAGGCTATCTGATGCAGAATTACGACCTTATTGACAAAGCCGGTTTCTTGGCAAAAAAGGCAGGTCTCGCCATCTCCATAGATTTTGCAAGCTATAATATCGTTACCGAGCACTTGGATTTCTTGAGATATTTCACTGATAAATACGCCGACATCATCTTTGCCAACGAGGAAGAATCGTTTGCATACACACAGGCACGCCCGGAAGAGGCTGTACGTATAATCGGCGAAAAGGCTGATATGGCGATAGTTAAGATAGGCGCAAAAGGTTCGTATATTTCTCATCGTAATGAGGTTTCTCATATCCAAGCCGTTTATACTGATAATGTTATAGACACAACAGGTGCAGGAGACATCTTTGCAGCGGGTTATCTTTTTGGAATGGCTAACAACTTCGGGATAGAAAAATGCGGACAAATAGGTGCGCTTTGTGCTTCTGAAATTATACAATCGCTCGGAGCTAAGATGAGCAACGAATCTATTAAAAAGATACTCTATAAATTAACTTACTAATAATTAGATATTTATTTTGATATTTCGATAAAAAGCAGCATCTTTGCAGTAGGCATATCTGATGAAGAAAATAGCAATTCCGACACGTGAAAGTATGATTGATGAAATGGCGAACTAAAGGATTCTTTAGAATCATGCGACCATCATGATTGTACTCACCATGAAGAGAAGCCGGTGTATGTAATTTAATCGTTCAAGAAGTAAAGAGATGAGAAAAGCAAGCAGAGAGATGGATGCCGCCTT
>JAEDFN010000021.1 GCA_016292775.1 Paludibacteraceae bacterium | reverse complement strand
TCGTTTGATGTCCCGTTTTATATCGTGAATAAAGTCCCTTCTAATTTAAAGAATAATATCCGCTACTAAGGGGCTATTTTTTTGTAGCCGATAAAATCTCGCTCATCTGCTCCAGTGAGTTGAACCGCTGCTAAGGGGCTATTTTTTAGCCGATAAAATATATTTTATGGCGTAACTATCCTTCAAATTAAAGTTGATGTTTTTTGATAGATGATGCTAATTTATTTGGTTACTAAGGTTTTAAATCCAAGAGCGTTTAATTTATCGGCAATTTTTTGCAGTTCATCAGCCTCCACTTTGATGAGAGTGCTTACCGGTGGCACCCTGTCGAGGGAGTAGAGCATTACCTCCGAAGGGTTTATTCTTTTTACCGCCTCTATCCAGGCATTTACCTCGGTATCGGTGGTGTTGTCGATTTTTTTGCCATTGTGCTCACCTCTGAGAAACATTGTTTGCACAATTACTTTACCATTGAAAAGAGCAAGGTTTTCTATTACTTTTTCAACACTATATTTGCCGCATGGTTGGTTAATAATTTGTACGGTTTCATCGAAAGCGGAGTCGAGTTTTTGGATGTTGTTATCCACTTTAAGCAGGGCTTCGCGCACTTCCGGTTTCCATACCATTGTGGCGTTGCTGAGTACGGATACTTTAGCTTCCGGGAAATATTTGTTTCTCAGCTCTATAGTGTCGTCGATGATTTGTGGAAATTGTGGATGAGTGGTAGGTTCGCCGTTTCCGGCAAAAGTAATTACATCAATGCCTTGATTATCAGCAATTAATTGTTTCATTTTTGCTTCCAGTGCGGCACGTACCTCTTCGCGGTTCGGCTGGTGACTCTCGGCGCGGAAGTTCCATCCGCATTCACAATAGATGCAGTTGAAAGAGCATATTTTTGCCGTTTGATGTAATAGGTTTACCCCTAATGAACGCCCCAATCGGCGACTATGTATCGGTCCTATTATTACTGTGTCGAAAAGCATGGTATATTATTGTTTATTAACGGTTTTGATAAATATTTCGTTCATTGACGGCAGTACTTCGGTGTATTTGATTATATTGCCGTTTTTGCTCATTATCTCTGATAATAAGTCGTTGCCTTTGATGTTTTCGTTTAACGTTACGTCAAAGGATAGAAGCTCTTGAGAGTCGATAATATTTTTTACTTCACCCGCTTTGATGTCGAGTATTTCATCTTCTTTAATTCCGGAGCATTCAATATGGAAGGTATTTGTGCTGTGAGACTTCTTGATGTCGCTTACTTTGCCTGTAAGTACTACTTGCGATTTGTTTATCAAAGCGATATTGTCGCAAAGCTGCTCTACCGACTCCATGTTGTGGGTAGAGAAAATTATTGTAGCTCCTTTTTCCTTTAATTTCAAAATTTCTTGGCGAATGATATCGGCGTTAACGGGGTCGAAACCGCTGAAAGGTTCGTCGAAAATCAGCAGTTCCGGTTCGTGAAGTACTGTGGTAATGAACTGTACTTTTTGTGCCATACCTTTCGATAACTCCTCTACTTTTTTGTCCCACCACGATTGAATTTGAAATTTCTCAAACCAGTATTTCAGTTTCTTTTGAGCATCTATTTTAGACACCCCTTTGAGGCGACATAGGTACATGGCTTGCTCGCCTACCTTCATCTTTTTGTAAAGACCGCGCTCTTCCGGTAGGTATCCGATGCGGTAAATGTCTTTTTCCGTCAGTTTCTTTCCATCAAAAAGCACTTCGCCTTTGTCCGGAGCGGTGATGTTGTTAATTATGCGTATCAATGTGGTTTTTCCCGCACCGTTAGGACCTAATAATCCGAATATCTCTCCTCTCGGTACGTTGATGCTTACGTTGTTAAGTGCCAAATGGTTAGCATATTGCTTGTACACATTATTCACTTGTATGATTTCTGGAGCCATAGAATATTTTTTGGGTTTTTATTAATTTGCAAAGATACTTATTTTTCCATATCCCTCCAAAAAGTATTATTAGAAAAAATTCCGGGAGAGTAATATGCTATGCTCTATTTTTTGTCTGCTGAAAGGAGTTTTTTTTGTTACTATGTTACATTATTTAAAAAAATTTTTTGTTGCGAAAATAAATTGCTCTAATCTCGGGAAAAATGTGTATATTTGTGGCAATTTTTGAACCTATATTTCGTTAAAGGAATATAGTGTAAAGAAAACGAATAGTAATGCGAATAATCAAGATATTAGTATTATCCCTAATTACTTCATTGTCAGTGGTTAATCTCGTCGCACAAGATATTTTTTACGGTGAAGTCGGGGTTACCGGCGGATGTGGTTTTGTGCTTGGAGATGAGAATAGAATGCTGTTTAATTACGTGCAACCGGTAGGTGGTGCGTTCCTAAAATATAAATTTAACGGCCATTATGAATTACGAGCCCAACTGGATGGGGGCCTTTTGGGTATTCATAATCGAGAAAATGCCCATCTCACATCCCCTTACGTGGGGTTACAAGTGCTCGGAGAGTTTAATTTCTTTAACTATGGGGTAAAAAAATGGGAGGCTTATCGCACTTGGGCTACCCCTACTATTTTTGTGGGCCTCGGAGTGATGTATTTTAACGAAACTCACGTCGCCGCTACTTTCCCTTTCGGCGTGGGAGCAAAATTTAAATTGAGCAACAGAATAAATATCGGTGCTTATTGGATGATGGCAAAGGTCTTCTCCGATAATCTCGATTATACCAATAATCCTATCGGCCTCAATAAGGGGTTTTGGACGAACCGCGACTGGTATTCTACTTTGCAAATTTACCTCTCGGTGAATTTCTACAAAATCTGCGCCCCTTGTCGCGATGGGGTTATTCGAGATAAACCGCGTAGGAGATAGTTCCTCGCCCTTTTTTAACTTATTGTTTTTATGACGATGTCTGACTTGAAGAATCAAATAGATCTATCCCGTGTGCCACAGCATGTTGCCGTGATAATGGATGGTAATGGCCGTTGGGCAAAATTACACCAACGCGAACGCCTTTTCGGTCATGCTAATGGTGTGCAATCCGTTAGAGATGTTACTCAAGCCGCTGTAGAAGTGGGTGTTAAATACCTCACACTATATACTTTCTCTACCGAGAATTGGAATCGACCGAAAGAGGAGGTTGATGGCTTGATGAATATCCTCGTGGAGAATATCGTAAAAGAAACTCCTACTTTCCATAAAAATCATATCCGACTTCGTACTATCGGTAACACGGAATTGCTGCCCGAAAAAGCTCGACAATTACTCGATAAATGTATGGACGAAACTAAGGATTACGATACCCTTAATCTCGTCCTCGCTCTTAGCTATTCATCTCGCGCAGAGATTAATAACGCAGTCAGAAATATCGCTAAAGAGGTGGCTGATGGGTTGCTTAATCCCGAAGATATCACCGACAACCTGATTTCAAATCATCTATATACTCACAATATTCCGGACCCCGACCTCTTGATACGTACTTCCGGTGAAATCCGAATCTCCAATTTCCTGCTTTGGCAAATTGCTTATTCCGAACTCTATTTCATCGATACATTATGGCCGGATTTTAGAAAAGATGATTTTTTTAAAGCTATTATTAACTACCAACAAAGAGAAAGACGCTTTGGAAAAATCAGCGAACAATTAATATGATAAAAAAATATATCTCTATTTTACTTCTGTTTCTTATCTGTTTTGTCTCCCCTTTGGCGGCGCAAGACGATAACCAAGAGCGCTTTGCTTTCGATTATAGTATCGCTCCTCGTACCTATACCCTTGCAAATATAAATATCACCGGCGCAAAATCGTACGAAGATTATATCCTTGTCGGCTTCTCCGGACTTTCCGTAGGTCAGGAAATACGTATCCCGGGTAGCGAACTTACCTCTGTTGTAAAAAAATTCTGGAAACAAGGCTTCTTTTCCGATGTTAAAATTTATGCTGATACTATACGTAACGACAGTATCTGGATTACTATCGCTCTCGAACAGCTGCCTCGTATCACTAAAGTAAACTATTACGGACTTAAAAAGGGTGAGATCGAAGACCTGGAAAAGGTGGTAGAAGCACAAGAGGGAAAACAACTTACTACCGATGCGGTAGACCGTACTAAAATAGCTATTTTGAATTATCTGAAAGATAAGGGTTTCTACGACTCAAAAGTTTATGTCTATCAGAAAAATGACCCCGAAATAGATGGTAATATTTTTGTGGATATTAGCGTCGATAAACGAGAAAAAGTGAAGGTGAACGACATTATCGTTACCGGAAACAATGCCCTCTCTATCGCAAAAATTGACAGGGCTATGAAGAAAACAAACCGCTCCGGTAAAATAGCTAACATCTTCCGCGCTCATAAATTCGTAAATAAGCAGTACGAAAACGACAAAAATTTACTCATCGAGAAATATAATGAAATAGGCTACCGAGATGCATATATCGTCCACGATACCGTGGTGCGCCGCCGCGATGGTAAGGTGGATGTTTATCTCGATATCGATGAGGGTAAGAAGTACTATTTCGGAGATATTCGTTGGCTCGGAAATACCAAATATTCTTCCGATTACCTCTCTCTCATGCTCAATGTGAAAAAAGGAGAGATTTATAATCTTAAGACGTTAAACAAACGCCTTTTTGAGGATGAAGATGCCGTTTCAGCCCTATATAAAGATAACGGATACCTCTTTATGCAGGTCGACCCCGTGGAAGTGTCGGTCAACGGCGATTCTATCAACTACGAAATGCGTATCTATGAGGGTAAACAAGCTACTATCAATAAGGTGATTATCAACGGTAACGACCGCGTCTACGAGCATGTCGTGCGCCGTGAAATGCGTACAAAACCGGGTTCCCTTTACAGCCAAAGCGACCTAATCCGTACTCTCCGAGAATTGGCTCAACTGAAACTCTTCGACGAGGAGAAAATCTTTAGCGGCGTTGATATGCAACCTAATGTGGAAGATGGTACTGTAGATATCACTTATAACCTCGAAACTAAAAGTAGCGACCAAGTGGAATTTTCCGCCGGTTACGGTCAGTCAGGTATCGTTCTCTCTCTCGGTCTTAAATTCACTAACTTCGCTATCCAAAATCTGTTTAAACCTAAAATGTATAGAATAGTGCCTCAAGGAGAGGGGCAAACCCTGAGTATTAAAGCCCAACTCAATGGTATCCACTATCAAAACTATAGCATCTCTTTTTATGACCCTTGGCTCGGTGGCAAACGCCCTAACTCTTTCTCTATGAGCCTTTTCTATTCTATTCAAACAGGCCTTAGTCAGCGTTATTACGAGAATTATATGAATACTTTCGACTACTATAACAGCTACTACGGATATAACGACTATACATATAATTATGGTATCACCTCATATGGTACGGAGTATGATAAGAATGTGTATATGCGTACACTCGGTGCTTCCGTTGGTTATGGTACTCGACTCACTTGGCCTGACGACTATTTCACTTTCTTCGCCGAATTGTCGTACCAAAGATACCATCTTAAAAACTGGTTTAAATATTACTATGGTTTTGAAAATGGTAAAACGAACAACTTGGCCCTGTCGCTTACCCTTGCCAGAAATTCTATTAACAACCCTATATATACCCGTCGCGGATCATCGGTTTCCCTTAATGTGAAATTCACTTTCCCTTATTCGCTCCTCGAGAAGGATAAAGATTACAGTTCTATGTCTATCGCCGAACGTAATAAATGGACGGAGTACCATAAGTGGAAATTCAATGCAAAATTCTTCGTCCCTCTTACTCGTGACGAGAAATTGGTAATCATGGCTCGCGCCGAATATGGTTTCCTCGGATACTATACCAAGTCAAAACGCTCAATGTTCGAGAAATTCGTTGTCGGTGGTGACGGTATGTCGGGATACTATCTGCCGGGTAGTGATGTGGTTTCACTCCGTGGTTACGACGGCTCTTCTCTTACCCCTGTAAGTGAAGGTAATAGAAATACTTATTACGGATATGACGGTAACCTGTATACGAAACTGACCGTAGAGCTCCGTTACCCGATTCTTCTCAACCAGTCTACAAATATATGGGCACTCGCCTTCCTTGAAGCCGGTAACTGCTGGAGCGAGTTTAAAGACTTTAACCCTTTTGACCTTAAACGCTCTGCCGGCGTAGGTGTGCGTGTATACTTGCCAATGTTCGGATTGCTCGGTGTTGACTGGGCTTGGGGATTCGATACCGACCAAGTGGGTAGTCGCGGCGGTAGCCACTTCCATTTCGTTCTCGGTCAAGAATTCTAATTACAAATTATGCCGAGATACTCTGATGCTTTTGATGATGATAAATTGTTGGATTATTATTCATCTTGTTCGGAATTAGACATATTAATTAAACTTTATCACTCCTTAGATGGTCAAAAAGGTGTGAATACAATTCAAAACTAAAAAAATAGAAATATGAAAAAGATTATTGTATCCCTTTTTCTGCTCGTGGGAATATTGACAGCCGCTAATGCTCAGAAATTTGCATTGGTAGATATGGATTATGTGATGAGTGCCATCCCTGCTTACGAAACAGCTAATGAGCAACTCGAACAAATTTCTAAAAAATGGCAAAAAGAGGTTGAAGCCCTTCTTGTTGAAGCCCAAACAATGTATAAGAATTATCAAACGGAACTCGTTTTCCTTACCGATGAGATGAAAACCAAACGCGAAGAGGAGATTATCGCTAAAGAAAACGAAGCCAAAGAGCTTAAACGCAAATATTTCGGCGCCGATGGCGAACTATATAAAAAACGTGAAGCACTGATAAAACCTATTCAAGATGAGGTCTATAATGCCGTCAAAGAATTGTGCGAACAAAATGGATATCAGATGGTTATAGATAAATCTTCTTCTATGAACCTGGTGTATGTGGCTCCTAAAATCGACATTAGCGACGCCCTTTTACAAAAACTTGGTTATTCAAAATAAATTCTATACCTTTGTATTTTAAAATAGTACTTACAAATTAATATTTTTAATATGACAAAAAAATTATTGCTCGTATTGGCATTGGTGATGCCTTTTATCCTTTCTGCCCAAGAAGTTAAAATGGGTTATGTAAACAGTCAAGAAGTATTAATGCTTATGCCGGAGCTTAGCGATGTTGAAAAACAAATGGCTGATTTTAACGAGAAAAATCAGAAGTATCTTCAAGATATGCAAAAGGAAATCGAAGATAAAATGGCTAAGTTTGAAAAAGAAAAAGATACTATGACAGACGCTATCCGTAAAGTCCAAGAAGAAGACCTTCAACTGCTCTATCAACGTTATCAAACCGCTCAACAAACTATTTATCAAGAGTATCAACAACAACAACAAAAACTTATACAACCTCTTCAAGAAAAACTACAAAAAGCTATTGAATCGGTAGGTAAAAAACAAGGTCTGTACTTTGTATTCGATATGGCTTCGGGCGCATTACTCTACAAATGCGATAAAGCTGTCGACGTTACTCCTGCCGTTAAAAAAGAATTGGGAATATTATAATTGTTGAACTTTATATGGAGGGAGTAGCCTATAATACAGGTTTCTCCCTTTTTTTATTATGAAAAGAAAAAGTATTTTACTCTTTTTATTATCTGCTGTCACTTGCTTTTTTGCTACGGCTCAAAATGCCGATTCTGTGGCAAATCGCATTATTATCGGCTATTTCAATAAACAAGAGGTGCTGAATGTTCTGCCCGAAGCCGTTCAATTCGAGGCGGAATACGCGAAAATTAAAGCCGAATATGAGGAGCAATTTAATGCACTTACCGAAGAATACGACAAAAAAGTACAGAATTTTTTAGAGAAAAGAGATAATGTATCAAATGCTATGCGCCTCGCTCTGCAAACCGAAATTACAGAATTGGAGTCGCGCATTAATCTGTATAAAAAACGCTATCAAAACGATTTGTCCAAACGAAGATCAAACTTCTATACACCTATAGAAAGTCGTATCGATGAGGCAATAAGTCAAGTATGCTCGGAACGTAATATTGCTATCGTTTTCGATAAAAGTACCCCGGTGTATGTCTCTTCACAATGTGAAGATATCACCCCTTACGTAAAAATAAAATTAGGATTATGAAAATAGGTGTTTTCGATTCGGGTTATGGCGGCCTTACTATTCTTGGCGATATCCGAAAAGCCCTGCCTGAATACGACTATATCTACCTCGGTGATAATGCCCGAACCCCTTATGGCAGCCGCTCTTTTGAGGTCGTTTATGACTATACCCGCCAATGCGTGGAATATCTTCTTAAAAGCGGTTGCAAACTCGTTATTTTAGCTTGTAATACCGCTTCTGCCAAAGCTTTACGTACTATTCAACAGAAATATCTACCCTATAATTTCCCCGACTGCAGAGTGCTCGGAGTTATACGTCCTACCGTTGAGTGCCTCGGAGATATTACAATTTCTCGTTCCGTTGGTATCATGGCCACCGAGGGCACTATCCGTAGCAACTCCTACACTATCGAAGTGGCTAAACTTTTCCCCGATATCAAAATAACAGGTATGGCTTGCCCTATGCTCGTGCCTCTTATCGAAAATAATGAGTATGATACCCCCGGTGCTCAATATTTTATTGAAAAATATGTCAATGCCCTTTTTGCTAAAAACCGGGATATCGATACCGTAGTACTCGGATGTACGCATTATCCACTCATATATAACCAAATAAAGAAAGCCGCTCCCGAAGGTGTTAATATCATCCGTCAGGGTAGTGTAGTGGCTGATTCCCTCGTAGATTACCTCGCTCGACACCCGGAAATTTCTTCCGCCCTCTCTAAAAACGGATCTATCGGCTACTTCACTACAGAGCAGCCCGATAAATTTACATCGTCGGCTTCTCTATTCCTCAATGAAAATATTTTCGCAGAACATATTGTTTTATAATTACTTATCATGAAATTAAACCTTCAAAAACCAATCGTTTTTTTCGATTTGGAAACTACAGGACTCAGCATTAGTAACGATAGAATTATTGAATTCGCCTTCCTTAAAATAATGCCTGATGGCTCCGAATTAAGTGGATGCTATCGTATTAACCCTACCATCCCGATTTCTGCCGAAGCTACCGCAATTACCGGTATTACCGATGCCGATGTCGCCGATTGTAAAACTTTTAAAGAACTCGCCCCTGAGATTTTTAAACTTTTTCAAGGTAGCGATATAGCCGGGTATAACTCTAATAATTTCGATATCCCCCTTCTTGCCGAAGAACTCCTTCGCGTCGGTTACGACCTTACTGCCGAGCCTCACCGCTTGGTAGATGTGCAGGTTATTTACCATAAAAAAGAAAAACGTAACCTCTCCGCCGCTTATAAATTCTATTGTAATAAAGACCTTGAAGGTGCTCATGCTGCCGAAAATGATATCAAAGCTACTTACGAAGTGCTTAAATCACAGCTCGATAGATATCCTGACTTGCAAAACGATGTCGACTTCTTGTCGAAATACACAACGTTTAATAATAACGTGGACTTTGCCGGTAGAATGATTTACGACCAAAATAACCGTATTATTTTCAATTTCGGAAAACATAAAGGCAAGCTCGTGGAAGACGTTTTCAGAGTGGAACCTTCGTATTATTCTTGGTTGATGAACGGCGATTTCCCTCTTAATACTAAAAATGTATTTAAACAGATAAAAGATAAAATGGCCGCGAAGTGAAAAATAATTAGTAACTTCGCACACTAATATATATTACGTAAAGAGATATTGATGCTTCGAATGAAACGCATAGATAAGTATGTGTTAACCAATTTCTTAACACTGTTCTTTGCTACCTTCTTTATCTGCTCTTTCATCCTTATCATGCAGTTTTTATGGATGAATATCGGAGAGATGGTGGGTAAAGGTCTCCCTTTTACAGTGTTAATGGAGTTCTTTTTCTATGCATGGCTCTCTCTTGTTCCGCTGGCTTTGCCTCTCGCTATACTCCTCGCCTCTTTGATGGCTTTCGGAAATATGGGCGAGAATTTGGAATTGCTCGCAATGAAAAGTGCCGGAGTGTCGCTCTTCCGTATTATGCGCTCTTTGATGGTCTTCATCTTCTTTATTTCTATCGGGGCTTTCGTATTCTCAAATAATGTTATACCTATCTCTCAAAAAAAGATGTGGTCCCTTATGTTTAGTATACGCCAAAAGTCACCCGAACTGAATATCCCCGTGGGGCAATTCTATTCCGGTATTGATAATATGCGGCTCTATGTACGCTCTAAAAATCACGACACCGGAGCCCTTGTCGATGTGATGATGTACGACTACTCCAAAGGGTTTAATAATGCCAATATTACTACCGCCGACACCGTGTATGTGAAAATGACCGAGGATAAACTTTTCCTTAAAATCACTTTTATTAACGGTGAGGGCTTCGAAAATATTAATAATAATGAGTCGGGGTTCAAATCAAAGAACGTGCCGTATCGCCGTGAGTCTTTCGCTCGACGCGAGATTCTCGTAGATTTCGACGCCAATTTCAACGAAATGGATGAGTCGCTACTCAATAACCAACATGTGTCGAAAGATATCGTACGCCTTTCTCATGATATCGACTCTATTAATGATATTAAAGACTCTTTGATAAATACTTATACGAACCTTTTGGTAAATGAGAAGTATTTTTCAAACGCTTATACGCCCGACTCTCTGCTTGTTGATGATCGAAATATATCTCATAATAACGCATTATATCCGGAAGATGAGGTGCTCGATGTCGACTCAATTTTTATGCACGCCCCGTATCGCAGTGCAAAAACAATAGCTTCAAGCCTGAAAGCCAGAGTATCTTCGATGCTCAATGATGCGCAGTATAACGCTATTGTTATCCAAGATAATAAGAGCTATTACAACCGCCATGCCATTGAGCTACACCGAAAATTTACCCTATCTTTCGCTTGCTTGATATTCTTCTTTATCGGTGCTCCTCTCGGTGCAATCATTCGTAAAGGTGGGTTGGGTATGCCCGTAGTAGTGTCGGTATTGATGTTTATCGTTTATTATATTATCGATACAATGGGAGTTAAATTTGCTCGCGAGGGCGTTATCGATGTGTGGCAGGGTATGTGGCTCAGCTCTTTCGTTCTGCTACCTATCGGTATTTTCCTTACTTATAAGGCAGCTACCGACTCTGCTTTGTTTAATAAAGATGGTTATAAAATATTCTTTAACCACCTGAAATTAAAGATAAAAGAGCTGAAAAGTAAATTGATTTTCAACCGTAAAAGCAATATCAATTCCGCGGAATAATGGCGGAAGTTAATTAGATAATAACTTAAAAAATACTATATATCATGGACTTTAAAATTAATACTATTGAAGAGGCAATAGAAGATTTTCGTGAGGGAAAATTTCTTATTGTAGTTGATGATGAAGACCGCGAAAACGAGGGTGATTTTATTATTGCTGCAGAGAAAATTACTCCGGAAGCTGTGAACTTTATGTTGAAAAACGGACGTGGAGTGCTCTGTGCACCACTACCTATCAATCGTTGTAAGGAGTTGGAACTCGACCGTCAGGTAAGTAACAATACCTCCATGCTCGGCACTCCGTTTACAGTTACTGTCGACTTCCTTGAAGGCTGTACAACAGGAGTCTCTATCCACGACCGTGCCGCTACAATACGTGCTTTAGCCGATCCTAAATCAAAACCCGAAGATTTTGGACGTCCCGGCCATATTAACCCTCTTTATGCTCAAGAGCGTGGCGTGCTCCGTAGAGCCGGACATACCGAGGCTTCTATCGATTTAGCCCGCCTTGCCGGCCTTTATCCTGCTGCCGCTCTTATCGAAATAATGAATGAAGATGGTACTATGGCTCGTATGCCCGATTTGCAACTGGTTGCAAAAAAATTCGGTATCAAAATAATTACTATTAAAGACCTTATCGCTTATCGTATCAAACAAGAGTCTATAGTAGAAATGGGTCAAGAGGCTTTCTTGCCTACCGCTTATGGCGATTTTAAGGTGATTCCTTTCCGCCAAAAGTCTAACGACCTTGAGCATATCGCCCTTATCAAAGGTTCTTGGGAAAAAGACGAACCGGTACTTGTGCGTGTTCACTCCTCTTGCGCTACCGGAGATATCTTCGGCTCGCTCAGATGTGAGTGCGGAGAACAACTCCATAAGGCTATGCAAACAATCGAAAAAGAGGGTAAAGGTGTTATCGTTTACCTTAATCAAGAGGGTCGCGGAATCGGTCTTATGCAAAAAATTGCCGCTTATAAACTTCAAGAGGAAGGCCTTGATACAGTTGATGCTAACCTTCACCTCGGTTTTAAAGCCGACGAAAGAGACTATGGCGTGGGGGCAAGTATTCTACGCGACCTCGGCGTTACTAAAATGAGATTGATGACTAATAACCCCGTTAAACGCGCCGGCCTTGAAGGTTATGGTCTTGAAGTGGCTGAGATCGTCCCTATTGAAATAGAGAAAAATAAATATAACGAACGTTATCTCGAAACTAAGAAAAACCGGATGGGGCATAATCTGCACCTATAATATATTATGAAAGTCGGTAAAACTTCTAAATTTTCTACATATCTTATCACTGTCGTAGGTTTTATCGTTACCATCGCAGTGGTATATTTCCTTATGCCTCGTGATAAACAATTCGAATATTATTACGAGGTGGGAAAACCATGGACTTACGATTTACTCGTCGCCCCTCATACTTTCCCTATTTATAAGGATGAGGCGCAACTGAAAAAAGAGAAATTCGAAGCCTTGAAGAGTTTAAAACCTTATCTGAAACAGAATACTGCCGTGCAGAATGCAATGATTCAAGAGTTCGATATCGCGGCAAAAAAATACTCTTTCAATAAGGATATTGTAGCTTTTTATCTCAACGAGGCTTATCAAACGGGTATCATCTCTTATGAACTGAAAGAGAAATACGAAAAAATGAAAATCTCTTCAGTTCGAATTATTGATGAGAATAATGTAGCTCATGAGGTGCCGCTTTCTTCGTTATTTACCCCTTCTGCTGCTTATACGTATGTTACTAATACGTTGAAAGAGAATGGTTTGGATTTTAGCGATGTGCAGTCGATTAACCTGGATGTATATCTGCAACAACCTAATCTCGAAGAGGATAAAACAAAAACAAATCAAGAGGAAGAAGAACTGCTGAGCCGTATCGACTCAAAACAAGGAGTAGTGCAAGAGGGCGTGAGAATTATCGACCGCGGAGAGGTGGTTACCCCCGATATCTGCCGTATCCTCGACTCCTTTAAAATAGACCAGAGAGAAACCGGAAATGTTTATCAACGTAATATTTGGTCGATTTTGGGTCGTCTAATCCTCCTCGTGGTGCTATTCCTGTTCCAGTTCATATATTTCTACCTCTATCGCCCTAAAGTAACCAACTCTTATCGCTCTCTGTTACTGATGGTTATCATGATGGTATTCATGTTGGCACTGCTCTCTATTGTACAGAGATTTACCGGTTTTAACCCTTATATCATCCCGTTTGCTATCCTTCCTCTCGTGCTTAAGGTGTTTTTCGACTCCAATTCAGCCCTTTTCGTACATATCACTACTATTCTTATCGCTTCACGTATGGTGGCAAACCCTTCGGAATTCGTGATAATACAGATAATTGTAGGTATGGTGGCGGTGCTGAGCCTTAAAGAGATGAGCTCCAGATCACAACTTGTGAAGTCCGCCGCTCTAATATTCTGCACTTATATCGTTACTTTTACCGCTATGGAACTCGCTCGTGGCGTGATGTGGTCGAATTTCCATTGGGAGAATTACCTCTATTTCTTTATCAGCTCGCTATTATTGCTCTTTACTTATATCATAATCTTTATAGTAGAAAAGCTTTTCGGCTTCTTAAGTAGCCTTACTCTCGTGGAATTGTCAAATATCAACAACCCTATATTGATGGAATTCAGCGAGAAATGTCCGGGTACTTTCCAACACGTACTGCAAGTAAGTAACCTCGCTGTAGAGGTGTCGAAGGCTATCGGGGCAGATACTCTCCTTGCCCGTACAGGTGCCCTTTATCACGACCTTGGCAAAATGTCGAACCCTCTTTATTTTACCGAAAATCAAACCGCAGGTATCAATCCCCTTAATGATCTGCCTTTTGAAGAGGCCGCTCAGATTATCATTTCTCACGTTACCGATGGTGTGAGAATGGCGCAGAAAGCCGGTCTGCCTCAGAGTGTTATCGACTTCATCGCAATGCACCACGGATGTAGCAAAACAAAATATTTTTATAACTCTTTTAAAAATAAATATCCCGATGTAGAAATCGATGACTCGAAATTTACATATCCGGGTCCACTCCCTTCTACTAAGGAGACGGTGATACTTATGATGTCTGATGCCGTTGAAGCCGCCTCTCGTAGCCTTAAGTCGTACAACGAACAGGATATCGATAAACTCGTTGATAATGTTGTAAACGGCCAGGTTGCCGATGGTCAATTCCGCAATTCACCTATCTCTTTCCGTGACGTGGAAATTGCTAAACAGGTATTTAAAGACAAACTGAAAAATATTTACCATTCTCGTATCTCATATCCCGAGCTAAAAAAATAATATAAGATGAGAAAAATACTCGAAATAACTATACCAATAGTTGTAGCAATAGCAGCTATAGTATTGATATTTACACGTTTCGCTTTTTTTAGAGTCGATTTGACTGCGGAGAAACGCTATACCCTTTCCGATGCTACTAAAGAGCAACTGAAGGTTATGCGTGAGCCGCTGACGTTAAAACTTTATCTTTCGGGGGATTTGGATGCCAATATGCTCCGCCTGTCTAAAACGGTGAAAGAGACGGTGGAAGAGATGAATGTAAAAGCCCGTTTCCCTATCTCTATTGTGGAGGAAAACCCGAATGAAGAGATTGATGATGAAGCCCGTTATGCTACTTATTCTAAGTTGGAAAGTAGAGGTTTGCGTGGTATGAGCGTTACAAAACGCGAGCGAAACGGTGCTATGACGGAGCAAGTTATCTTCCCTTGGGCGGAACTGTGCAGCAGTAGAGATACTATGGCCATCTGCCTTATGAAACCCTCTACCGGTATGAAGGGAGAAGAGGCTGTTAATGCTGCCGTTGAGGACCTTGAATTTCAAATTATCGATGCCGTCAGAGTACTGAACCGTACGGAAATAAAAAAAATCGCTTTCCTTGAAGGCCATGGCGAACTCTCTGAATATGAGGTGTATGACGCTTGTGAAGCCCTCAGCCGATATTTCCAGATAGATAGAGGCGTACTCGGATACGATGCCTCCGTGCTCGACGACTATTGCGCTATTGTAGTGGCAAAACCTCTTACCGCTTTCTCTGAGCGTGATAAATTTATCATCGACCAATATATTATGCGTGGCGGTAGAGTGCTGTGGCTTATCGACGGCGCGCGAATGTCTAACGACCTCCTCTCGCAAGGCGGTAGTTCCCCACTTATTAAGCTCGATGTAAACCTCAATGATATGCTCTTCCGCTACGGGGTGCGCGTCACTCCTACTATCCTCGAAGATATGCAATGTGCTTATATCCCCGTAAATATGGCCCGTAGCGGCGAGGAACCTCGTTTCGAACCTATCCCTTGGTTCTTTCACCCTTTACTTCAAACTTCTCCGTATCATCCTATCACTAAGATGATTAATGCTGTCAGAGCCGACTTCGCTTCCGGCCTCGAATTGGTTGGCGACTCTTCTATTCATAAAGAGATTATTCTCGCTACCGGTAATGCAAGTCACGTCCATTTCGCCCCTTCTCAAATCGATGTCGCCGCTGCCGTTAATGTCGAGCCTCAAGAGTATTTTAATAATGCTTATATCCCCGTGGCTGCAGCCCTCGAAGGTAATTTTACTTCCGTTTTCCTGCATCGACTCGTGCCCGATAGCATTAATACAAACCGAATTATCGAGAAAAGTGCACGTACCAGAATGGTTGTTGTTGCCGATGGTGATATTATTCGTAATGATATAGAGAAGTATAATTCCGAATTGATGCTCGTTCCTCTCGGCTATGATAGAGTTACAAAGCAAACTCATGGAAATAAGAACTTTATAATAAATGCTTTACTTTATCTTACCGACGATGAGGGGGTTATGAATCTGCGTAATAGAAAGGTGGAATTACGATTGCTCAATAGGGCTGTAGTCGACGCTAATCGTAACATTATCATCCTCTTTAATACTGTATTACCCCTTGTAATAGTCGCTCTTTTCGCTACTCTGTTCTTTATTATTCGCAAACGAAAATTCAGCAAGAAATAATGTATTATATAGGTGCACATGTAAGTGCTTCAGGCGGAGTGGAAAATGCTCCCCTCAATGCACATAATATCGGGGCAACCGCTTTTGCCCTGTTTACTAAAAATCAACGACAATGGTTCTCTTCTCCCCTTACCGAAGAGAGTATAGCTCTTTTTAAGAGTCGCTGCGCGGAATATGGTTTCACTCCTTGTCAGATACTGCCTCACGATAGTTACCTTATCAATCTCGGCTCTCCGGATAAGGAATCGCTCGAGAAGAGTCGTAACTCCTTTATCGAAGAGATGCACCGTTGCGAACAACTCGGGCTCGATAGACTCAATTTCCACCCGGGCTCTCATTTGAAAAAAATCTCCGAAGACGATTGCCTTAAAATTATCGCAGAGAGTATCAATATCGCTCTCTCTAAAACTACAGGAGTTACTGCAGTGCTCGAAAATACTGCAGGTCAAGGCTCTAACCTCGGTTATCGCTTCGAACACCTACGCACTATTATCGACCTCGTTGATGATAAAAGCCGTGTCGGAGTATGTATCGATACTCAACATGCTTTCGCCTCCGGGTATAACCTTCTCGGGGAGGATTTCGATATCGTGTGGAACGATTTTGATAATATTATAGGCTTCAATTTCTTGAAAGGTATGCACTTGAACGACTCGAAAAAAGAACTCGCGTCAAGAGTCGATCGACACGAAACTTTACGTAACGGCCTTCTCGGTGAATCCCCTTTTATCCGTATTCTTACCGATACCAGATTCGAAAACATCCCTCTTATACTCGAAACTCCCGACGAAAACCTTTGGAAAAACGAGATTGATTGGCTGAAAAATATCGTAAAATAATATATTTCATACTTTTATTAACATCGTGATGATAGGGAAAAAAGAGATAAAGACGTACCTCGTTTTCATTAGAGATTTGGTGTTTGAACCAAAGAAAACGATTATTAGCGGATATCAAGAAAAACTTTTTGGAAATTCTAAGTTTTTCTACTCCTTCGTGCTCTTTTCCGCTATCCTTATCTCTTTGGCTAATATTATTAAACACTGCTTCGTTCTACGTAATTTCATATTGGATGAGATGATTAAAGATGCCGTTTTCGAACCTCTTTTCTTTATCGCCTCTTATTACTTCTCTTTCTATATTCTCCGCTTTATATACGACAGAATTGTTCCGGATAAAGTAGATAATATTCAGCTTAATTATATATTGATACCGGTGTACACTATTATCACACTGGTAAATGTGCTGCTATGCCTATTCGTCAATATGTGGTTCTTGAATCTTTTATATATCCTTGCTATCCCGATATTGTGGATTTTTTCTCAAACATTCCTCGATGTGGATAGCAAAATAAAATATTTTATGACCTTCTCTTCCATTGTGCTGATTTTGTCTTGTAAGGTGGTGAGAATTATCTTCTCTTTTTTTGCACCAAATTTTTAAGTATGAATAATTAATCTCCTTTTTTATCGTTATATCATTGGTAAATCCCTCTTTTTTAGGATTATATTAATGGCGATAGGAAAAACAATTATGAATATTATTATTTATATCAAATAAAAGTATTAAATTTGCAGTTGATAAGAAACGTATTATGAGAAAATATATATTGCTTTTATCTACATTATTGCTACTACTGCCTTCATGTCAGCGCTTTTCCACGTGGAAAGAGTACAATGAGGAGTGGTTGATAGCAAAGCGCGCGGAAATCAAGGCCACATCTCCATACGAGGTTGTGGAGTATGCTTCCGGTATTATAGTAGAAAAAATTCATACAGGATATGGAGCGGTGCCCAAACCTTATTACGATCCGGACTTGGAGATATCCAGCTATGTGAGAGTGAATTATAAAGGTTGGCTTGCCGATGGTACACTCTTCGATACCGGCGAGGAGGTGAACCTTGTGCTGAGTGGTACGGTACAGGGATGGCAAGATGTGCTGAGTACTATGCCTCAAGGGTCTTTATGGAAAATATACCTCCCTGCTGATAAGGGCTATGGTGCCGAAGGTAGTAAAGATGCGTATGGTAATTTTAGCGTTCCACCCTATAGCGTAATGGTTTTTGAAATCGACCTCGTTGAAGTAAATAACTTTTAATACATATATGTATATATATGAAGAAATTTTTTCCCATCTTTATTTTTTTGTTGATTATTACAGGGCTGTCGGCTCAAACCCAAGATAATCAATCCGCGTTGAACGGGGTTATAGATGCAAAACTCACTGTAGATCAAGTGAGAAACCTACGGTCAAATGCAATGTACAACCCCTATGTCGTGGATATGTGTAATGCATTTACCCACTCGGAAATAGAGAGAATGACAGCTATATTAAAACAAGTGGAAATGGCTTCCACCACTCAAATTATTGTCGTCGCTCTTCCGGGTATCGAAGGTGACAATGAAGATGAATTCGCTTACTCATTATTTAATGAGTGGGGCATAGGTCAAAAAGGAAAAGACAACGGCTTATTAGTGCTGTATGTAAAAGATATCAGAGCAATAAGGTTTGAAACCGGCTACGGCCTTGAAGGATATTTGCCGGATGCCTATTTGAGCGACGTAATGTACGACACTATGTTCCCCCTCCTTAAAGAGGGCAAAACAGGTGAGGCTTTTATTAACGCTCTTCAACAAATCTCCGAAAAACTCAACTCCGAAGAGTTTATCCATGAGATGCTTGTGCAAGAAGTACCTATCAGATATAAAGCGGTTAACGTATTGTGTTATTGGATGATAATATCTATTCTTGTAACACTGTTATTCGTTTTTAGTATCTATAAAAATACAAACGTAAAGGAAGACGATAAAGATAAAAAATTTATTGCAAAAGGAAACGATAAGTCGACTTCAATGATAGAAAAAGTGGGAGGAGAACTCTCTGCTTTGGCTACTACAACCGACAGTAAATCGAAGAATAAGATTGCAGGAAACCCGATAGAAACAGATATCTATCTTGCCAAAAAGATACAATTTTTCAAATTCCTCGGTTTTATGTTTCCTACTTTATTCCTCCTCGGTATCTATCTGAAAAATTTGAAGAAAGAGCTTCGCCTTGCTCCTCAAACTTGCCCTCAATGCGGCGGAAAAATGCACTTGATAAAGCCGGAAGAGGCAAAACAATATTTTACCAAAAGGGATGAGGTAGAGAATAAATTGCATTCAGTAGATTTCAATTATTGGGAGTGTGATAGTTGCCATAATCATAAAAAAATGGCTTACCCGATACCGGGATCTAAATATACACAATGTCCGAATTGCGGAGCTTATGCCTGCTCAATAATATCGAACAGAATTGCTTTAGCACCAACAACAACGCATTCCGGCACCAAAGAGCTGGTTCACCGATGCGACTGCTGTCAGCATTCATATACCACTACTCAAGTATTGCCGAAATTGGCTTCCGGTGGCGGTTCTTCTTTCGGTGGCGGTTCGTTTAGCGGCGGAAGCAGTTTCGGCGGCGGAAGATCCGGCGGTGGTGGCGTTAGCGGTAGATTTTAATTACCAAATTATTTATATATTTATTTATTATTAATTCATTAATAATTTTTCCCATGAAAAGAAGTTCTTTAACCGTTATTATTGTGGTAGCTGCAATAGCTATTATAGTTTTGTGGCTTATTAAAGGCTATAACAATATGGTAGCATTAGAAGAAAGTGTAGATACAGCTTGGTCAAATGTGGAGGCAGACTATCAACGTCGTGCCGATTTGCTCCCTAACCTTGTAAATATAGTAAAGGGTTACGCAGCTCACGAGTCTTCTACATTTGAAAATATAGTAAACGCTCGTTCAAAAGCCACTCAAATAACTGTCGACCCAAAGGATATGACTCCGGAACAAATGGAGGAATTCCAAAAAGCACAAGGCGAAGTAGGCGCCGCTTTCGGTAGATTGATGGCTATTACTGAAAATTATCCGGAACTTAAAGCTAACGAGAATTTCCGCGCCCTTCAAGAACAATGGGAAGGTACGGAAAATCGTATTAAAGTTGCCCGTAAATCATATAACGAAACGGCTCAAACTTACAACACTACAATACGCCGTTTCCCTAATAATTTGATAAGTAATTTCTTTAATTTTAATACTAAACCATATTTCAAAGCAGACGAAGGCGCAGAAAAAATTCCCGTCGCTACTTTTTAATAGATACTTTATTTTATGATAAAAAGAACATTATTAACCTTATTTACTCTGTTTAGTTTAATAAACGGGGCATTACAAGCACAAAAACTCGGTTTTATTGCAGGTCCGCAATTGAACTATGGTAATGTAATCTCTTTGGATAAGAACGCAATATTTCAAGCACTCCCTAATGCCGGATTTCACGCCGGTATGATGTATGAGATGGACTTCAGCAACCGTTGGGGTTTTGATGCCGCAGCTATGTATGAAATGCGTAATATGTGTTGGAATATGATTTATACCGAAGAGGGTAATGAAACTTCGAATAAATTTCATCGACAGATAGGGTATCTTAATGTTCCTGCTCATCTATTTGTCTACCTTACCAATAACGATAAAGGCGCATTCACACTCTTTGCCGGCCCCGTATTTACTTGTGGCTTGCACGCACGCGACCTCGCTTACGAAAACGGAGGCCTACATAAGCCGGTAACTTATATGGATGCCGATATGTTCAGTAAAGATCAAGGCGGTAGAATAATGCGCTGCGAGTTCGCCCTCGAGCTCGGTTTTGCATATAAATGGCAAAAAGGATTCCAATTTCGAGCCTCTTATATGCACAGTTTGAATAACGGTACCCTTAATAACTATCTGTATACATTGCCTATGGAGTATAAATCTCCTACTTACTTTACACAAGGTGAAGTCAAATTTTCTTTTGTGTACCTTTTTGATTTGCGTAAGTAATATAATTTTTGTAACTTTGTGGTGAATTTAAATATTTTTATTAAACAATATAAATATGGTAAATTATAAGGATTTAGGCCTTGTGAACACCAAAGAGATGTTCAAAGGTGCAGTAGATGGCGGTTATGCTATTCCTGCATTCAATTTCAATAACATGGAGCAGATGCAGGCAATTGTTTCAGCTTGTGCCGAAACAAAATCACCGGTTATTTTACAAGTGTCAAGTGGCGCTCGTAAATATGCCAATCAAACTTTATTGCGCTATATGGCTCAAGGTGCTGTAGAGTATGCCAAAGAACTCGGTTGGGAAAAACCGCAAATTTGCCTTCACTTAGACCATGGCGATACTTTTGAATTATGCAAAAGTTGCGTTGATATGGGTTTCTCTTCTGTTATGATTGATGGCTCTCATCACTCTTATGAAGATAATATCGAACTCACTCGTAAAGTAGTAGAATATGCTCATCAATATGGTGTAACCGTTGAGGGTGAACTCGGTGTCTTGGCCGGTATTGAAGATGAAGTTTCTGCAGAACACCATACTTATACCCGCCCTGAAGAGGTTATTGATTTCGTAAAACGTACAGGCGTGGATTCTCTCGCTATCTCTATCGGTACTTCTCACGGTGCTAATAAGTTCACTCCGGAACAATGTACTCGCGATGAAAACGGTAAACTCGTTCCTCCTCCTCTTCGTTTCGATATCTTGAAGGAGATTGAAAAACAAATCCCGGGATTCCCTATCGTACTCCACGGATCTTCTTCTGTTCCTCAAGAGTATGTAGATATTATTAATACTTATGGTGGCAAACTGAAAGATGCTATCGGTATTCCTGAAGACCAACTCCGCGAAGCCGCTCGCTCTGCAGTTTGTAAAATTAATATCGACTCCGATGGTAGATTGGCTATGACTGCCGTTGTCCGTAAATTTATGGCAGAAAACCCTGATAAATTCGACCCTCGTCAATATCTCGGCCCTGCCCGCGAAGAACTCAAAAAGCTCTACATGCACAAAATTAATAACGTGCTCGGTAGCAACGGAAAAGCTTAATAATTAGTTTATATTTTTTACTCAATGATAACACTTTTCAAGCGTATACGCTTGAAAAGTGTTTTTTTTATGATAAACAGCTCCATGTGCTTAAAAATATTTACACTTACCTTTATGTAATTCAATAATTCTTTGTACCTTTGCTATGGTAAAAAAGGATAAATGATGGAATTTAATTTTTTAGACATATTTGCGTCAGCCGTAGTATTCACCTTGGCTATAGTGCTTACATTTGTAAAAATGCCGGACGGCGAGCATTGGAGAGCAATTCGGCGGATGAATAAATTGCTCATAATCTGCTATATAGTCATGGGAATATCAAATATTGTCACTGCAATACTAATGGGAAATGATTCACCGAGTCCGATAATGATGGTGTCGATATTGGTTGTATCAATGTACCAAGCAATGCTGTTTACTGCAACATGTGTTGTATTCATATATCCTAAGAAAATAAGTGTAAGTTGGCTTATTATCAACGCAGTAGTAATAGCGATTATAAGTGTAGGTATAGTAACATTGGTATGCATGAAGGGCAATTTCGTCGAAGTAGGAATTTGGACGGGTATCATTGTTTATGCAGCGGAACTGGCATATTATTGCCGGCTTTTCAGTAATTCCTACAAAAATAGTTTACGTAAATTAGAAGAGAATTTCGACGAGGATATGCGCGATAGTTTGAGATTGGTAAAGAACTCCTTTATAGGAGCACTTGCCGTGGGGATTTGTGCATTGATGTTTGTAATATTCAGGCTTGGAATAATCTGTTATAATACATTCACATGCATCTACGTCGTATATTATGTTTATCTTGTTATTAGTGTTATCAACTACCGTATAGAATCCGGATACATCATCAAAGCGATAGCATCCGATGAAAAAGTGTCCGATAAATCGCCTGATAATGAGAATATTGAGGCTGAACTACCGCCACTCGCAATAAATCCGGATGCTGAGACACAACTCTCAGATGCTCTCGACAAGTGGGTGAAAGAAAAACAGTACGTCCGCAACGACCAAACAGTAGAAGAGATAGCCACCGAACTTGGCACTACGCATACTATGTTGAAGTGGTATTTCACTAATCGGATGCATACTACTTTCCGCACTTGGAGGCAAAATTTAAGATTGATGGAAGCAAAACGCTTGCTCAGTGATGAAAATATACCTACATCCGCCATCCATAAGTTAATCGGTGTGGCAGACAAGAGCAACTTTCATAAACTATTTCGAAAGCAAGAAGGTATGACACCTCAAGAATATAGAGATAAACTAAAGCATTGACAGAGTTTTATATCAGTGTCAAATCGTGGTATTTTGATGTTTTCATTGAAATACCACGATTTATTTTACGGCAGGTTGACCATAAATCAGTAATTTTGCAAGTAATTATAGAAACAGAAATTTTTAATAACTACAATAACATTTAAACATTACCATTTTATGAAGAAAAATTTTACATTATTATGGTTGTTTCTTAGTTTTGCGACCTTATGTATGCCCGTCTTGCAAGTTTCCGCTCAGACGAGTACAACAAAGACGCGAACAATCAAACTCACTTTTGCCGGTCGCGGCGAAAGCAAAACCGTTGACGATGTCTTGGTAGAGAACCTCAGCAACGGCCTCAGCGTACAAATGGACGGAAAAGATACGTTGGTACTTAATGTCGCTACAAGCACTACAGATGTAGAAAACGTGTATTATGACAACAACAATGAAGACATCTGCATTTTTGACGACAGAATGCTGGTCAGCCTGCAACAACCCGGAGAAGTACAAATTTACATTTACGGGCTTAACGGTACTACCATCTACCAAACAAGAATGGATGCTTCATCGGGTTATGCCACCGTATCAATGCCACAACTCCCGAGTGGAGTATATATGATACGTGCTACAGCACCAGGATTCGACAAGAGTGTGAAGTGGATCAGCGGTCGCAGTGAAACATTCAGCATATCTGCCGGTGTCGCATTTGATTGGGCTTCTACAGAACGATCTCAGCAAATAGACACTCAGAAACCTATGTATGTTTCAAGCAATATGAATAATTGTGTCCAAATGAATTTTACCGAAGGCGATGTTATTCGCTTTACAGGTACATCAGGTAATATGACAACTATCTATACGCTTTCTCCACGCACTAGTCACCCTGTATATTTTGACTTTTTCAGATGTCAGGATGCCGACGGATATAACTATACCATCGTTCGTGCCGGCGATTTGTTATGGATGGCAGAGGACTTGCATAGAATTAATAATCCATCTTTGACCTATGCCAATTATCTTGCCTCTGATGCATTGGCGGGTCTTATCAATAATCCTGAAGTAGCCCTTGTTGCTACTGATGACAATACCGGACAAGCTTATTACAGTAAAGCCGGAGCCATCAAAGCTCTGCCGGAAGGCTGGCGTTTGCCTACACAAGGAGAATTGGACTATGCCATCAAAGAGTTCAATGGCGGTGATTACAGCACAGCCGGAAGATGGATGAAGAACAATGGTTTTGCAGTCGACAGCACTTCTCTCCGTATGAGTACAAGCGGTTGCTATAACGGTAGCGTTATCAATACCGATTCCGCTTATCTGATGACGCGTAGTACCTTGGGCGGTGTAATGCTGGTTATGCAGATGAACGACGCAAACGACAATGTTGCATTTAAAACCAGCACCGGATATTTGATTCCTGTACGCGGTGTGCGTCAAGCACCTTCCGCTTACAACGAGATGATGGAAACTTTTGGCTATATTAACAATGTTAAACAGAAATCACCGAGTGAAAGAGCATTGGATAGAGGTCCGCTCGGCAAAACCTACACCATGTATGATATGGGACAAAGTATTGCATTTGACTACTCAAGCGGACAATACAACAGTATTTCAGCAGAACCTCGTAGCGGAATTATTTACAAAGACACCACTTCCAATAATTGGAAATTTCATACTAATCGTAACAGAAACTTCTTGAGTGACCGTGGTACTAAAAACGTTGACAATAACGTACTTCGCAAAATGGCTGCCATGAACAATGGCGCCGGCACTCAATGTATTGTAGAGATGCAATGGAGTCGCCTCTTCCGTATTATAACTGAAAATAACGTTTTCAGTAACCATCCTTCGGTATTCAGTTATAACCATGAGGATGGCGTGTACATCACTATCGCCGATGACGAAAGCAATGGATATTCCGTATTGAATCCGCAGACCGGAAACGGCTTCCACAAGGGATTCTACCTCCCGCTCAATGCTTACATAAAATGTTTAACAAAATATGTATTAAATTTCACATCTTGGTCTATGAGTGGTAACACTAGACGTCGCAACGAAGCACGTATGGATTATTTGCAGAGAATATTCCAATTACTTACCGCCGACTTCAATCAAGACGGTGTGGACGACCTTGTTATATGTATCGACGGTGAAGTATGGGTGTACGATGGAAACGCTATGCTCACTGCCGCTAAAAACGGAACCATTAGTGGAAGTTATACCGAACAACCACTTTACCACAAAAACTTTAATATGGTTAACGACAGTACGGAAAAGGACGCATCATACTGCTCGATAAATAAACCGGTAACACGTTTTGCGGTAGGTGATGTCAATGGTGATGAAATTCCTGATATTGTCGTGCTTCAAGTGGGCGTAACAGATACAACAGATACAACAAACTTAAACGGTATGGCGGAATTAATGTTGTTCCAATCCGGTAATGTGGAAGTTGCACCGATGGCTTCACGCGTTATCGCCAATAATTACGGCAACGCCATATTCTGCGATGTCAAAGTGGGTAACGTATCAAATAGCAAATACGATGATATCATTCTCTTCTTCCGCAATTATACCGATGCTAACGGTTTTGAAAAACAAGGAAGATTGTGGCGTACCATGTATGATCCTTCCGAAGCTAACGGTCAAATCTATGCGGAAACCGACTCCACTTATATTGTATATAGTTTCAGAGGCGATATTCGTCAAGCAGGCAATAACAATGTGACATTGGCACACTTGCGCGGCAACGGATATCCTTACGATATAGTAGTAGGTGCCGATATGTGGAAGTGGAGTGAAGGCATTGAAAAGTTGGAGTTCCAATACCAGGTACTCCCTTATTTAGATAATCAAATTTGGTCTATCTATGCAGATAATATCATTGCTGCAGACCCTGAAGCTGACGGACGGGATGCACTCTTCTACTTCCATAATTGGAGTACTTATGAGGATAATGATGTATTTATGTTCCAAGGTCTGGCGGAAACATATTTTGATGGCGAATGTATTGAAGACAATTTGAGAAACAATTACAATCTTAATGGCGATTTATTAAAATACTGTAATTCCGGTTCAAAATGGGGAGACAATTGGGTTAAACAGCAACTTGAGTTGATGTGGTGGTATCGCTACAGCAGCACCCAAGAGTGGGCAAGTACTGCCGCTCTATGTGCCGTAAACGCTCGTAGAGGTCCTAATACCAAGACACTTAGATACAAAGGTTATCAGATGTCTTTCTCGGAACCACGTATCCATGCCTTGATT
>JAEDFN010000002.1 GCA_016292775.1 Paludibacteraceae bacterium | reverse complement strand
ACTGTAACTCAGCTGTCTTTCGACTTCGGTGGTTCGAATCCATCACTGCCCACTTGTTTTATTTTTGCAAAATTAATGCGGAAGTAGCTCAGTTGATAGAGCATTAGCCTTCCAAGCTGAGGGTCGCGGGTTTGAGCCCCGTCTTCCGCTCCAACAACTAAATGGCTGATATTCAATGTGATAAGCAAAGAATTTCAGCCGTTTTTTTTGTTGTTACAATAATAATTAATACCTGTATTCCATTAGCGTCTTACGACAAAGATTTGGGGATTTTCCTACATTTTCAGGAAAAAGATTTGGGGATTTTCCTACATTTTCAGGAAAAAGATTTGGGGATTTTCGGTTTTATTTGTATTTTTGCACCAGAATTTCAATATGTCACAGTAATATAATATGGTGTTTAAGAGAAAGATATACGACAATATGCTCAAATGGAAAAATGAGCAAAATGGCAGAACAGCTCTTTTAATTAAGGGTGCAAGACGTGTGGGTAAATCCACTATTGCCGAGGAATTTGCCAAAAGAGAATACAAGTCATACATATTGATTGACTTCGCAAATATTTCAAAAGAAGTGAATAGTTGGTTTAATGACTTGTCGGACCTCGACTATTTCTTCATGCGCCTTCAACAACTTAATCATGTCGTATTGTATCACAGGGAATCTGTCATTATCTTCGACGAGATACAGCTGCAACCTCTCGCTCGGCAAGCAATAAAGTATTTGGTAAGAGATGGAAGGTACGACTATATCGAAACAGGTTCTCTCTTGACTCTGAAAAAAAATGTGAAGGATATAGTTATACCAAGCGAGGAAACAAGGTTGACACTTTATCCTATGGATTATGAAGAGTTTAAGTGGGCACAAGGAGACAATATTACAATGCAACTCATCAAGGACAATATGACGAAGTTGCGCCCGTTTGGAGATGCTGTCCACAGAAAACTGATGAGGGACTTTAGACTATATATGCTTGTTGGCGGTATGCCACAAGCTGTTAATGCATATCTTACGGACAAGAATTTGTCCAAGGTAGATGCCGTAAAACGGAGTATCCTTGAATTGTATGAGGATGACTTCAGGAAAATCGACCCCACAGGACGCGCATCCAAGCTATACTCTGCTATCCCGGCCCAACTGACCGGTAATGCATCAAGATACAACATCTCGGGCACCATTGGCGATACGCGACAAGATATAATAGAATCTGTAATAGCGGACATGGAGGACTCCATGACAATAAACATTGCCTATCACGCCAATGACCCAAGTGTCGGGATGAATCTTCATCGCAATGTATCACGCTATAAGATGTTTATGTCGGACACAGGACTCTTTGTCACCCAGGCATTTAAGGACAAGGACTTTACTGAGAATGTCATATACCAAAAACTCCTAAGTGACAAGCTGTCTGCCGATATGGGATACGTGTATGAAAATGTAGTGGCTCAAATGCTGAAGGCATCAGGCAATGAACTGTTCTATTACACATTTCCCAGCACAACGAGCAATCATATATATGAAATAGATTTCCTGCTTTCGCAACATTCAAAAATATGTCCACTTGAGGTTAAATCGTCAAGCTACAAAAGGCACGTTTCCCTCGACCTCTTCTCTGAGAAATTTTCAGATCGAATAGGCAGGAAATACCTTATATACACCAAAGACCTGGGTAAAGACAAGGATGTGATATTCCTGCCAGTGTATCTTGTGCCATTCTTATAGATGTAAGATCGTGTTTTGGCACCATTATAAACCTTCAAGAAGATAGGCAATGAAAAAAATTGATTACGATTACTGCCGTACTGCACCAGTCCTGAAACTTATAGATATGTCCTTTTGGTAGTGTGCCGTCTATTCAATAGAGCTGGGAAGGGCACCAGCCTCTTCCGATTCGAGAGTCAGTATGAGGAGTTGGCCCTCATCACGTCCTTTATCAATAGAAAGTTCAGACGAATTGACAACGAGAAAAGCATTATCATTGTCAGTAGAAGTAGTACTATTCGAATCATTAAGAAGAACTGAATACTCGATTTATGTTTTCGGATGAAAACTGAACTCAGAATTAATCCAAACTATTTTACTATATTGAATTATCCGGTAAATTTTCTAATCTATCATAGAAATATACTTCAATGTCAAAGTATTTGTATGTTCAGATTTTATAACTACAATATATAAAATTCTCTATACTTTACACTCTATATTTTTTTCCACATAAAAAACAAACACAAACAACACTAAAATCAAATCAACTAAAACGCTCATTGTCAACACAATAAACATATTTTAAAAGAATAAGACATATTTAATTAAAGATTTTTTTCTTTAATTGTTTGTGAATTTAAAAAATATCACTACCTTTGCGCTTGAAAACATTATTGATAATCTTTAATCTATAAAAAAACAAACAAAATGAAATCTATTAAAATTGATTCTATAATCAAATTAAAAGAACTTCAGAATAGATGTGCGGCATCTTTCCGTCTTAGAGAGATGAGTAATCAACCTCAGGGCATTACTCAAGAGGAGATTGCTGCATTAGATGTCAATGATGCGGAAAAATATATTTTAATATGTGGTGGCACCGGTTGTCACGCTTCAAGAAGTGCAGAAATATTCATTAAATTCCAAGAAATTTTAGAGCAAAAGAATCTTACGGACAGATATAAACCTATCCGTACGGGTTGTTTCGGTTTTTGTGAGCAAGGTCCTATTGTAAAAATAATTCCCGACAACACTTTTTATGTACGTGTAAGCATTGATGATGTAAGTGAAATTATAGATAATCACCTCATTAACAACAATAAAGTAGATAGATTACTATATAAACTTCCAACAACAGGTGAGCACATTCCGGATAGTAAACATATGCCTTTCTACAAGCAGCAGATGCGCATAGCTCTTCGGAATTGCGGTATGATAGACCCGGAGAATATTAAAGAATATTTTGCTCGTGATGGCTATAGTGCTCTTGCTAAAGTATTGAAAAGCACGCCGGAGGAGGTTATTGATACGATAATAAATTCCGGATTAAGAGGACGTGGTGGCGGTGGATTCCCTACCGGACTAAAATGGAAAATCACACGAGAATCTCAATCCGACACTAAATACGTGGTTTGTAATGCTGATGAAGGAGACCCCGGTGCGTTTATGGACCGCTCAATATTAGAGGGCGACCCTCATTCTATCATTGAGGCGATGGCAATAAACGGCTATTGTACAGGTGCATCCCACGGTCTTATATACATCCGTGCCGAATATCCGCTTGCTATTCATCGACTTCAAGTGGCTTTACAGCAAGCCAAGGATTATGGTTTGTTAGGAAAAAATATCTTGGGAACCAAATTCTGTTTCGATATCGAAATAAGATATGGAGCGGGAGCTTTTGTTTGTGGCGAAGAGACGGCTCTAATAAGGTCGATGGAAGGGAAAAGAGGTGAGCCTTATGTAAAACCTCCTTACCCAAGTCAATGTGGATATAAAAATTGCCCAACTAATGTTAATAATGTCGAAACGTATGCCAATATTCCCCCAATAATATTAAAGGGTGACAAATGGTTTTCTTCTATTGGAACGGAAAAGAGTCACGGCACAAAAGTATTTGCTCTTGCCGGCAAAATAAATAATGTTGGTCTTATAGAGGTGCCTATGGGAACTACATTACGACAAGTAATTTTTGACATCGGAGGTGGTATAAAAAATGGTAAAAAATTCAAAGCCGTACAAACAGGCGGTCCTTCCGGAGGTTGTCTTACAGCGAAACATCTCGATATTCCTATTGATTACGACAACTTGCTTGCTTCGGGATCGATGATGGGGTCAGGAGGCATGATAGTAATGGATGAGGACGACTGTATGGTATCTGTTGCAAAATTTTACCTCGACTTCACTGTAGAAGAGAGTTGCGGAAAATGTGCCCCTTGCCGTATTGGTAACAAAAGGCTCTATGAAATTTTGGACAGAATAACAAAAGGTGATGGAACAACGGAAGATTTGGATTTATTAAAAAATCTGGGTACCGTAATTAAAGATACTGCACTATGCGGTTTGGGTCAGACCTCTCCAAACCCGGTATTATCTACTTTAGAGAATTTTTATGACGAATATTTAGCTCATGTAAAAGAGCATAGATGTCCCGCACATCAATGTAGGAGTCTCACTCAATATATTATCGACCCATCTACATGCAAAGGTTGTACTTTATGTGCACGTCTATGCCCTGTAAGTGCCATTACAGGCGAAGCAAGGCATGCTCATATTATCGACCCATCGACATGTATAAGATGCGGTAACTGCTTGAATAAATGTAAATTCGGAGCTATAAGAGTACAATAACATTATCTTAATTAATCTATAAATAGATTATGAAAATCACAATAGACAATAAAATAATTGAAGTAGAAAAAGGCACCACGATATTAACAGCGGCAACTGAGGCAGGCATAAAAATTCCCACTTTATGTCACATGCATCTGCATGAGTTAAATTATGAAAACCAACCCGGAGCATGCCGAATTTGCGTTGTTGAAGTAGAAGGAAGAAAAAATCTCGCCCCTTCTTGTAAAACGGAATGTACCGACGGAATGGTAATAAAAACTCATACTCCGAGGGTACTGAATGCACGCCGTACTGTGATGGAATTGATACTAAGCAACCATCCAAACGAGTGCCTTACTTGCTCAAAAAACGGCTATTGTGATTTACAGAGCGTTGCCCATGACTTATGCATCAGGAAGATTAGCTATAAAGGCGAAATGTCTCATTTCAAGCCGGACATTTCTCCTTCTATCATCAGAGATATGGATAAATGTATTGCATGCAGGAGATGCGAAGAGGCTTGCAATACTATTCAATCGGTAGGAGCTTTATCTGCAATAAATCGCGGGTTCAATGCCGTAGTAGGCACAGCTTTTTGTAAAGATATTTCAGGAAGTAATTGCACATATTGCGGTCAATGCGTTGCCATTTGTCCTACCGGTGCTTTACGAGAACACCCTCATATTGACGAAGTTTTAGAAGCTCTTGCCGACCCGACAAAAACCGTTATCGTGCAAACAGCCCCGGCAGTGAGAGTCGCTCTTGGAAAAGATTTCGGGTACAAACCGGGAACTGATGTTACCGGAAAAATGATAACTGCTTTGCGACAATTGGGTTTTGACAAAGTTTTTGATACTGATTTTGCTGCGGACCTTACCATTATGGAAGAGGGTACGGAGTTATTAAACAGAATTACTTTAGCTAATTGTGGAATAAAGAATGTTAGCCTACCACTACTTACTTCCTGCTGTCCTGCATGGGTGAATTATATGGAGCAGCACCATAGCGAACTGCTCCCTCATCTATCTACAGCCCGATCTCCGCAACAAATGTTCGGCTCTATAGCAAAATCGTATCTTGCCGAGAAGATGGGTATCTCTAGAAAAAATATGGTTGTAGTTTCTGTAATGCCTTGCGTAGCAAAGAAATACGAATGTAAGAAACCTGAATTTTTTGTAGGCGATAATCCAGACGTAGATATATCTATCACTACCAGAGAATTGGCTCACTTAATACACTATGCCAATATTGAGTTTAACAAATTGGAGGATGGTGTTTTTGACGACCCTATGGGAACTTCAACCGGAGCAGGTGTAATTTTCGGCACTACAGGTGGTGTAATAGAAGCTGCTACTCGCACCGCTTATGAATTATACACAAAAGAACCTCTACCTCGTATCAATTTTGAAGAATTAAGGGGCTTTGACGGCATCCGTACCGCTACAATATATTTCCATGAAACGCCTATTAAAATAGGTATCGCTCATGGTTTGGCAAACGCAAAAAAAATTGTTGAATGGATAAAAAGTGGGAAATGTAACCTACACGCAATAGAGGTAATGGCTTGTCCCGGCGGATGTATCGGCGGTGGAGGTCAACCTTATCATAGAGGGCACATCGAAGTGCTTCAAAAGCGACAAACTGCTTTATATTCTGCCGATGCTAATTGTAAGATTAGAAAAAGCCATGAAAACCCTGCTATTAAAGCCCTTTATGCAGAGTATTTAGGAAAGCCTTGCGGCCCTACTGCCCATCGCCTTTTGCATACACATTATTCTAAAAAGTAAAAACTATGTCTGACAATTGTAATAAAAAGATAACTGATAGAGTAAGAGAAATTTGTGCCTCTCACCACAATAATAGTGGAGAACTTATCATGATACTTCATGAAGCACAATCACTTCTCGGATATCTACCTCAAGAGATACAAGAGGTTGTTGCAGAACAACTTGAAATACCGATAGCTCAAGTATATGGTGTAGTAACTTTTTACAGTTATTTCTCAATAGAGCCAAAAGGGCGCTTCCCTATTTCAGTATGTATGGGCACGGCTTGCTATGTGCGTGGTGCAGAAAAAATTCTGGAAGAATTAGAGCGACAACTGGAAATTAAAGTGGGAGAAACCACCTCTGATGGCTTATTCTCTTTGAATTGTTTAAGATGTGTAGGTGCATGCGGTTTAGCTCCCGTTGTTACTATCGGTGACAAAGTATACGGCAGATTAACTACTGATAAAATTAGAGATATTTTAGCTGATTACTATATACGCGAACAATAAAAGTTTTGTTTTTCATAATGTTATTTTTTAAGTGAATGGGGACGACTCAGTGATGACTCGTCCTCGTTTTTTTGCAAACGCAATAGCCAAGGTAATATGCCATAAAAATATTAGCCCGAAGTTCAACAAATATGAACTTAGGGCTAATATTATGTACTTTACGGATTGTACAAGAGTACTATTATATACAATGATAAAAAATTACTTTTTCTTCATATTATTCAGGTAGCACTCAAGAGTATTTTGCATTAGGCAAGCGATAGTCATAGGACCCACGCCACCGGGCACTTTAGTGATAAAAGAAGTTTTTGGAGCTACGGCTTCAAAATCAACATCGCCACAAAGTTTACCGGTATCAGGATCACGGTTTACACCAACGTCGATAACTACAGCGCCCTCTTTAACCATATTCTCTTTAACAAATTTCGGTTTTCCAAGAGCAGGAACCAAGATATCTGCTTGAGAGCAAATTTCAGCAAGATTTTTTGTACGACTATGGCATACTGTAACGGTAGCATTCTCATCTGTTAATAATTTCGCAACCGGAAGACCTACAATATTGCTTCGTCCGATAACAACGGCACGTTTTCCGGACATTTCAATACCTTTACGTTTCATTAATTCGATGATACCCTTTGGAGTACAAGGTAATAAACAAGGCCTTTTTTGCCAAAGAGCAGCCACATTAAGCGGGTGGAAACCATCTACATCCTTATCTGCACTAAGGGTGAGTATTACCTTATCTTCATCAATACCTTTTGGCAATGGTAATTGAATAAGAATGCCATCCACGCCCTTATCATCATTAAGATTTCGAATAAGAGTAAGTAATTCTTCTTCTGTAGTATTTTCTTTGAGGCAAATAGTTTGATTATCAATACCTACCTCATTTGCAGCTTTAGTTTTTCCGGTTACATACGAAACGCTTCCCGGGTCATCACCAACAATAACTACTACGAGATTTGGTTTTCTACCGTACTCTTTTGAATATTTTTCCACATCTGCCGCAATCTGACTTTTAATTTCCGCTGCAATTTCTTTACCGCTAATTACTTCCATTAGATAAAAATTTTATTCTTTTCAACAATTAATTTTTAGAAACATGATTCAGATAGCACTCATAAGTGCTTTCCATAAGGCAAGCAATAGTCATAGGGCCTACACCGCCCGGCACTTTTGTTATAAAAGATGTTTTGGGCGCTACAGCATCGAAATCCACATCACCGCAAACTTTACCGGTTTCGGGATTTCTATTGATACCCACATCAATAACGATAGCTCCGGGCTTAACCATATCGGCAGTAACTATATGAGGTTTACCTACTGCCGGCACGATAATATCTGCCTGAGCACATATCTCTTGTAAATTTTTTGTATAGCTATGGCAGATAGTAACAGTAGCGTTTTCGTCGAGTAATAATTTCGACAATGGCATACCTACAATATCACCTCTACCAATAACAACAGCATTTTTCCCGGAAATATCTATTCCCGTTGCTTTCATCAATTTGATAATACCTTTAGGAGTACAAGGGCGAATACCTGGACGTTTTTGCCACAATGCAGCCACGTTAATAGGGTGAAAACCATCTACATCCTTATCAGGATGAATAGCATCTATAATATGGTCTTCATTAATATGATTCGGCAGAGGCAATTGTACTAAAATACCGTCGACAGAATCATCTTGATTCAATTCCGCTACGATATCGAGCAATTCACTTTCCGTTATTGTATCAGGTTTGTGAATTCCGAGATATTCGAAACCGACCTCCACAGCAGCTTTTCCTTTAGAGCGAACATAAGAGGTACTTCCCGGGTCTTCACCAACCAAAATAACGGCGAGTTTTGGTCGACGTCCGTATTTTTCAACGCAGGCTTCGACATCAGCAGCTATCGTTTGTCGCAGTTGTGCTGCCATATCTTTTCCGCTTATTATTTCCATAAAGTATAAATTATCAATTATAAGTATACAATAAAAGAGATATTATTTTATAGCTTGCCACCCTATATCCGTACGATGGAATAGATTATCGCATTTAATTTTTGCCACTTCGGCATCTGCTTTTTGTTTTGCTTCGGCCAAATCATCACCCATAATAGTAACGAAAAGCACTCTACCGCCATTGGTAATTATTTTTCCATCTTTTACGGCAGTACCCATGTGGAATACTTGACCATTTACAGCTCCGACACCTGAAATAGGGAAACCTTTTTCATAGCTACCCGGGTAACCTTTAGAAGCGAGTACTATACCAATAGCGGCACGTTTATCCCATACTATTTCATCACAAGGTATTCCTTTTGCAATATTCATGAAGATAGGGAAAATTTCACTTTTCAAGCGAGGGAGAACGACTTCGGTTTCCGGATCTCCAAAGCGAGCGTTAAATTCGATGACTTTTATACCGTTATTGGTTTTCATCAACCCGCCATAAAGCACGCCACGGAAAGGAGTACCCTCAGCTACAAGAGCTTTAGCCATTGGTTTCATGATGTTTTCGAGCGACCAATCTATATCGTTTTGAGAGATAAAAGGGAGAGGAGAATAGGCACCCATACCTCCTGTATTTGGTCCGCAATCGCCATCATAAGCACGTTTATGATCTTGTGCCACTACCATAGGGTAAACATTCTCATCAGAGACGAAGCACATAAAAGAGAACTCCGGTCCCATAAGGAATTCTTCTATCACTACCCTACCTTTACCAAATTTTTGATCCAACAGCATATCCTCTAATGCAAGCTCGGCTTGTTCCATCGTTTCTGCCACTACAACGCCCTTTCCGGCAGCAAGACCATCATATTTCAGCACAATAGGGAGTGTGTGATTATGAATGTATTGATTAGCAGATTCAAAATCATCAAATACTTGATAGTCGGCAGTAGGAACGTTGTATTTTTTCATGAGTTCTTTTGCAAACTCTTTAGAACTCTCTATACGAGTAGCGGCTTGAGTAGGACCGAATATAGTAAGGCCTGCGGCTGTAAATTTATCAACGATACCGAGTGCAAGAGAAGCCTCCGGACCAACAACGGTGAGTGTAATCTCTTCTTTTTTAGCAAATTCGAGCAATTCATCTACTTGAGTATCTTTTAGATGAACGCATTGTGCCATATGAGCAATACCGGCATTACCGGGAGCTGCATATATTTTATCTACTTGAGACGACAAACTAAGAGCATGAACAATAGCATGTTCGCGACCGCCGCCTCCAATAACGAGTACTTTATTCATAATATTAATGTTTAAAATGGCGCATTCCGGAGAATAACATTGCTATACCGCATTCGTCGGCTTTCTTTATAGAATCTTCATCACGAACGCTACCACCGGGTTGTACTATAGCGGTAACACCCATATCGTTAGCAAGAGTAACACAATCGTCAAAAGGGAAGAAGGCATCGGAAGCCATAACAAGGTTTTCTTTTACACCATTGGCATGGGCTTGCTTCAATGCGATTTCTGCAGAGCCGATTCTATTCATTTGACCTGCTCCAACGCCGAGAGTTTGTCCGTTTTTAACGATAACAATAGCATTAGACTTAACATGTTTCACTATACGGAGTCCGAAATTGAGGTCATCAAGTTCCGCTTCAGAGGCATGTTTTTTTGTCACCGTCATATCATCAACAACGACAGCTGTATTAAGGTCCATATCCTGAGCGAGCAAGCCGCCGCAAACGCTCTTATATTGCATAGGGGTATAAGGCATTTTATACATAGGTACCTCTATTAAACGAAGATTTTTCTTAGTAGAAAGGAGTTCGAATGCCTCTTTACTAAATTTAGGAGCCATGATGATTTCAAGGAATATAGGCTTCATCAACTGAGCAACTTCGAGGGTAATTTCGCAGTTTGTAGCTACAATACCTCCGAAAATACTTACCTTATCCGCCTCATAAGCTTTTGTCCATGCATCCACTACATCTTTTCCGATAGCGGCGCCACAAGGATTCATGTGTTTAAGGCCTACACAGAAAGGCACGTTAAACTCTCTTACAATAGCAAGAGCGGCGTCGGCATCTTGTATATTATTATAACTCAACTCCTTACCATGAAGTTGTTTTGCACAACCTAAAGAGAAAGGCATATCATCGGCAGTACGATAGAATTTTGCTTGTTGGTGAGGATTTTCTCCATAACGCAAGTTCTGAACGAGGTCATACTCAAGGAATAATTTTTCATTCAAGTTGGCCTGTTTACGCATATAAGTTGCTATACACATATCATATTCTGCGGTATGAGTATATGCTTTTGCCGACAATTTCAAGCGGGTATCCAAAGTAGTATTACCATTAGCTTTTATTTCGTCTATGATAGTATTATAATCATCAGGGTCGCACACTACGGTAACATCTTTGTAGTTTTTCGCGGCACTGCGAAGCATTGAAGGTCCACCTATGTCAATATTCTCTATGGCATCATCCATAGTGACGTCGGATTTTGATATTGTTTGACGGAAAGGATAAAGATTAACGCAAACCATATCAATAAACTCTATATTATTATCCTTCAAAGCCTTAAGATGGGATTCATCATCACGGCGAGCGAGTAAGCCACCATGAACTTTAGGATGAAGGGTTTTTACTCTACCATCACAAATTTCAGGGAAGCCCGTCACCTCACTGATATTTATCACTTTTATTCCATTCTCTTGAAGTAGCTTCATTGTACCGCCTGTAGCAATGATTTCCCATCCAAGCGAAACAAGACTATTTACAAAAGGCACGAGACCTGCCTTATCACTTACGCTTACTAATGCACGCATATTAATATTGTATTATCATTAAGATTAAAAGTTAGACAAAACACGGTTTATTGCTTCCGGATATAATTGATGCTCTATGGCATGGATTTTTTGTTCCACTTCATCTCTATCATCACCATAATATTCAAAAGCGCGTTGCATAACGATAGTACCTCCATCGATAGATAAATCGATAAAATGCACTGTAACACCGAATACTTTAACTCCGAAATTGAAAGCATCGTCAATTCCGTGAGCCCCTTTAAAAGAAGGTAATAAAGCCGGGTGAATATTCAATATTCTATTTTTGTAAGGCTCAAAGATAACAGGGGTAATTATCCTCATATATCCGGCAAGGCAAATCAATGAGATATTACGCAACTGTAATTCATGTAGAATTTGCTCTTCGTAGTCGGCTTTGGATTTACATTGCTTAGGGGTAAGAACGAAAGTATCTACGTTATGATTTTTAGCTCTTTCAATGACGTAAGCTCCCGGGCGATCGCAAATCAAGATATCAACCTTGGCATTAATAACGCCATTCTCGCAAGCCTCGACAATTGCTTCGAAATTAGTACCGCTACCCGATGCAAAAACCGCTATTTTCACCATAATTATTTCATTATTATATTTACTCCGGGTTTATCAGTAACCTTACCGATAACAGATGCGGTATCTCCATAAGCTTTGAGTATTTCTATAGCTTTACCAGCTTCATTTTCCGGCATTGCTATCACCATACCGATACCCATATTATATATATTAAACATCTCACGATGAGGTATTTTACCATATTTCTCAAGGAAGTTAAATACCGGAAGGATATTCCAAGAGCCCTCAACAACCTCAATACCTTGATTATCTTTAAGGATACGAGGAATATTCTCGTCAAAACCGCCACCGGTGATATGGCTAATACCGTGAACATCGCAATTGCGAATTACGTCGAGAACTTGCTTAACATATATACGAGTAGGAGTAAGAAGCACTTCACCCACACATTTGTCGGTACTTAATTCCGGCATTATTGATTTGATATCAATGTTGTTATCGGCAATAACTTTACGTACGAGGCTAAAACCATTAGAGTGTACACCGGTAGAAGCAATACCTACCAGCACGTCACCTACTGCTACTTTAGTACCATCGATAAGTTTACTTTTCTCCACCACGCCGCAAGTATAACCGGCTATATCATATTCGCCATCACTATACATACCCGGCATCTCGGCAGTTTCACCACCGATAAGGGCACAACCGGCTTGGCGGCAACCATCAGCTACACCTGCAACAATATTTTCTATTTTTTGCGGATTATTAGAGCCTACTGCCACATAATCGAGAAAGAATAACGGTTCCGCACCTTGGGCAAGTACATCATTGACACACATAGCTACTGCATCAATACCAATAGTATCGTGTTTATCAAGGGCAAAAGCCAATTTCAATTTAGTACCGACGCCATCGGTACCGCTAACCAAAACAGGTTCTTTTACTTTTAGGGCCGATAAATCGAACATTCCGCCAAAAGCACCGATATTACCCATTACTCCCAATCTATTTGTGGAAGCAACATGCTTTTTTATTCTACGAACCACCTCGTAACCGGCTTCCAAATTTACTCCGGCATTTTCATAACTTTGAGCCATAATATATTATCTTTTTTATTATTTACATTGTTTATTTGCCTCTTCAAAAGAGCTATATAGCATTGTAGGATATTTTCCTGAGAAACAAGCTGTGCAAAGTTCATCACGTTTTCCGGCTTTATACAATCCCTCTACCGACAAGAATTGTAGTGAATCGGCAGAAAGTTCTTTGCATAGTTCCTCGACATTCAAACGAGAAGAGATTAATTCGTCGTAAGTAGCAGTATCTACTCCATAGAAACAAGGATGTGCATAAGGCGGCGAAGCTATGCGAACATGCACTTGTGAAGCCCCTGCCTCGCGAAGTAGTTGTACTATACGGCGTGACGTGGTGCCTCTGACAATAGAATCATCAACCATGATAACGCGTTTACCTTTTACTATTGACCTTACAGCGGATAGTTTCATTCTCACTCCCTTTTCGCGTAACTCTTGACTTGGCTGGATAAAAGTACGTCCTACGTATTTATTTTTTATAAGACCCATCTCATAAGGGATGCCACTCTCTTCGCTATAACCTATTGCAGCACTTAAACTTGAGTCGGGAACACCGATAACGATGTCCGCTTCAGTAGGTCGCTCACGGTATAGAATTCTTCCGGACTCTTTACGGAAAGCATGTACATTGAGTCCCTCTATATCACTATCAGGACGAGCGAAATATACAAACTCCATAGAGCACATATAATGATGTTTGAATTGGGAATAATGCACAGAACGAAGGCCTTCGGCATCGATAATTACGATTTCTCCGGGTTCTACATCTCTGACAAACTCTGCTCCTACTACATCGAGAGCGCAAGTCTCCGAACTTACTACATAACCGCCATTCAACTTACCGATTGACAATGGGCGAAGACCGTATTTATCGCGGGCGCAATAAAGGCGTTTATCCGAAAGGATTAAGAAGGCAAAAGCACCCTCTATCATATTCAGAGCGTCAACGATATTATGTATTCTATGTTTGCCATTATTATCTTTTTTGATAAGGTGGGCGAGCAACTCGCTGTCGGAAGTAGACTGAAACAAGCTGCCCTTATGCTCCAAATACCGAGCTAATTCTTTTGAATTCACCAAGTTACCATTATGTGCCAAGGCAAAATCACCGGTATGATGGCGAAACAAGAAGGGCTGTACATTCTCTATACCGCCACCTCCATGAGTCGGGTATCTAACATGTGCAATAGCGGAGTCGCCCTTTAACGTCTCGAGATTTTTCTCATTAAAGATTTCTGTAACAAGGCCTTCTCCTTTGACGCGCTTAAAATTCTTATTCTCGTCGACACAAACAATACCGCATCCCTCTTGTCCGCGATGCTGAAGGGCATGCAAACCATAATAAGCTAAACTTGACGCATTTTCCACGCCGAATACTCCGAAAACGCCACACTCTTCGTGTATTTCATCATTGAAATAATGTTCCGGAAAATTAGAATCTGAAGTCATAATTATTTATCAAGATATTCTGATATATTTTTCTCTATTCTCGCCGACAAATCTACATCAGCATCAGAAAGGATAAATTTCTCTCCTGTAATATGCTCGTACAATTCGCAATAACGAAGTGTGATATTGTTCACAACCTCGTCGGTCATCTCAGGTAATACATCGCCCTCTCTACCTTGGAATCCATTCTCCATCAACCATTCACGAACAAACTCTTTACTCAATTGGCGTTGTGGTTTTCCGTCTTTAAAATTTTGTTCATAGCCCTCTGCATAGAAATAACGGCTTGAATCGGGAGTATGAATCTCGTCCATCAAATAGATTTTTCCATCATATTTTCCGAATTCATATTTAGTATCCACAAGGATAAGACCTCTTTCCGCTGCAATTTTTGTACCTCTTTCAAAAAGGGCAAGAGTATATTTTTCTAAAATTTCGTAATCTTCTTTTGAAACGAGGCCTCGAGAGATAATCTCTTCACGAGAGATATCCTCATCATGCTCACCGATTTCGGCTTTTGTTGTCGGAGTGATAATAGGGGTTGGGAATTTCTCATTTTCACGCATTCCATCAGGGAGTTTCACACCGCAAATTTCGCGAACACCTTTTTTATAAGCACGCCAAGCGCTACCACACAAGTATCCGCGAACAATCATCTCTACCGGAAAACCTTGACAGCAGACTCCCACTGTTACCATAGGGTCCGGCACGGCGAGTTTCCAATTAGGACAAATATCTGCAGTACTATCCAAAAATTTTGACGCTATTTGATTTAAAATCTGACCTTTATAAGGAATTCCTTTTGGTAGTATAACATCAAAAGCAGAAATTCTATCCGTAGCCACCATTACTAAGCGACCATCAGAAAGGAAATATACATCACGCACCTTACCATTATATACCTTGGTTTGTGCTTTAAAATTATAATTTGTAGCAGTAAGTGCCTTCATTTTATTTAATATTATAGTTTTGACAATCGATTTAAAATTTCATTATACGCCTCTGCAACTCTACCCAAGTCTCTGCGGAAACGATCTTTATCCATACATTCCATAGTATTTGCATCCCACAAGCGGCAAGTATCAGGACTTATTTCGTCGCTTAAAACAAGAGTGCCATCCGATAACCTACCGAACTCGACTTTAAAATCCACCAATACTACATCTATTTCATTAAAAATTTGTATTAAATACTTATTTATAGTGTTGGCAAGGTCGTGAATTTTTTCCATCTCTTCGTAAGTGGAAAGGCCTAAGGCAACGGCGTGATGCTCATTTATAAGCGGGTCATCCAGCTCATCATTCTTATAGCAATATTCAAAAATGACATTATTGAATTTCATCCCCTCTTCAAGGCCGAGGCGTACAGCCATTGAGCCGGCAGCACGGTTACGAACTATAACTTCAAGAGGGAATACTTGCACCTTTTTACATAGTTGATTTCTATCATCAATGCGACGTATAAAGTGAGTTTTCACTCCAAATTCTTCCAATTTCTTGTATATGATAGAAGATATTTTATTGTTCAGCACCCCTTTATTTGTTATTTGAGCGCGTTTTATTCCATTATAAGCAGAGGCATCATCTTTATAATGTACAATTACCTTATCCTCTTCCGGGGTTTCGAAAATCTGTTTTGCCTTTCCTTCATACAACATCTTTGTTGTAGGAGTTTGGTTTTCATCAATAAAATTTTCCATTATTTTCTCTTATTAAAATAGGCTACTGCATTATCGAATAAAGCTTGATATTTATTACCATCAATATTTTTAAAGATATTCTCTTCATAACGTTCGGTATGACCCATTTTTCCGATAATGAGTCCATCTTCGGAGATAATACCCTCAATGGCATAGCTTGATCCGTTAGGATTTTCAGGGGAATTCATAGTAATATTTCCGCAAGCATCTACGTATTGGAATGCCACTTGACCTTTTTCAAAAAGTTCTTTAGCCAATTTCTCCGAAACTACGAACTTACCTTCGCCGTGACTCATTGCAATAGTATGCTCTTCGCCTAATTTAAATCCGCGAAGCCAAGGTGAATTAAGAGTACTAACGCGAGTTGTAACCATTTGAGAGATATGGCGGTTGATATTATTTCTAAACAAAGTAGGGCTCTCTTCTGTAACTTTACCTAATCTACCATAAGGCAAAAGACCTGATTTTACGAGGGCTTGGAAGCCATTACAGATACCGATGATAAGGCCTTTTCTATCGATAAGTGAGTGGACTTCTTTTGCCACCTCGCTATTTTGAAGCACTGTAGCAATAAATTTTGCGGAGCCATCCGGTTCGTCTCCTAAAGAGAAACCGCCTGCTAATGCAAAGATATGGCATTGCTTTAATTCCTCTACCATTCTCACAATAGATTTTTCTATATCAGAAGGGGTAAGATTACAGAATACCATAGTATGAACATCAGCTCCGGCACAACGGAATGCTTTTGACAAATCATAATCACAGTTTGTACCCGGGAATACAGGTATAAATACCCTTGGATGCTCTACAGCGGCATAAGGATATTCTGTTATTGGCTTTTGATTTGAGATTACATCCATTTTCATCTCTTTGGCCGGTGCAGATAGAGGGTATATTGTAGCAAATTTATCTGTATTGATATGATATAGTTCTTCGATATTAAATTCCTCTCCATTAACAACAACAGTACCTTTTTCTGTAGTTTCACCTATTTTATCTACATTAGGCATATCTACTACCGAGTCGGAGGTGAATATTATTGAGCCGTAATTGTAATTAAATATCTCTTTATCATCATAATTTACAACACATCCAATATTTGATCCGAAGCTCATTTTAGCAACTGCTTCTGCTACGCCACCCATTCCTACTGCAAAAGCGGAACCGATAGCATTGAGTTGCACAAGGCTGTTGAAATTGGCAAAATTTGCTTTAAGCATCTCTGTATTCGGCATATAGTTTGCTTTTGGAGTATGCTTAATGATGTAAATATTCTGTTTTGCTTTAGAGAAATGCGAAGCCACCACTTTAGAGGCATCTACCATAGTGATACCGAAAGCTATTAAAGTAGGAGGCACATTGATATCTTGGAAAGTACCACTCATAGAGTCCTTACCACCGATAGAAGGCAGTTTAAGGTCGTTTTGCATTTCGAGGGCTCCGAGAAGAGCGGCGAGCGGTTTACCCCATGATTTCTTATCACTCATTCTTTGGAAATATTCTTGATAAGAGAATCTCATTTTTGAATAATCACCACCGGCGGCTACAACTTTAGTACAAGCCTCAACAACGGCATAAGCGGCTCCATGATAAGGGCTCCATTTTGATAAGAAAGGATTAAAACCATAAGCCATCATACTGGCAGAATTGGTAAATCCGTCAACAGGCAGTTTCTGCACTCCCACTTGAGTTTCTGTTCTTTGATATTTACCTCCAAACGGCATCAATACGGTGCTACGACCGATTGTAGCATCGAAAGTCTCTATCAATCCTTTTTGAGATTGAACGTTATCGTCTTTTAAATTATTTACAAAGCGCTGTTTGAAATCTGCACCTTCCGGTGTACGAACGAAAGGATTTTTATCTTCTACGCCTTCTATTTCTGCAGAAGTAAAATGAACGGCACCGGCAGAATCAATAAATTCACGTTTTAAGTCGACGATAGTTTTTCCGTGATAATACATACACATTCGTGCTTTATCGGTAACGTCGGCAACGTGAACAACCTCAATATTTTCGGAAGCACAATATTGCATAAAGAGGTCTTTATCTTTAGCTTCCACAACAACAGCCATACGCTCTTGACTTTCGCTAATAGCAAGTTCAGTAGCATTTAGTCCGCTATATTTTGTACGCACTCTATCGAGGTATATATCAAGGCCATCGGCCAATTCTCCAATAGCAACAGAAACACCGCCTGCTCCGAAATCGTTAGATTTCTTGATTAGTCGGGTAACTTCAGGACGACGGAATAGACGTTCCAATTTACGCTCTTCCGGAGCATTTCCTTTTTGCACTTCGCTGGAGCATGTTTCCAACGAAGAAGTAGTATGTTCTTTAGAAGAACCTGTAGCACCACCAACACCATCACGACCGGTACGGCCTCCGAGCATCAGCACTATATCACCCGGGGCTGGAGATTCACGGCGAACATTTTCCGCTTTTACTGCGCCTACAACGGCTCCCACTTCAAGTCTTTTTGCCACATATTCCGGGTGATAAATCTCGCGAAGATGTGTTGTTGCCAAGCCTATTTGATTTCCATAGCTGGAATATCCGGCGGCTGCTTTTGTAGAGATTATTCGTTGTGGCAATTTACCTACAAGAGTTTCATCTACAGACTGATAGATATTTCCCGCACCTGTTACGCGCATTGCTTGATAAACATAAGCACGACCTGATAGGGGATCTCGAATGGCACCGCCAAGACAAGTGGAAGCTCCTCCAAATGGTTCTATTTCGGTAGGGTGATTATGAGTTTCGTTTTTAAATTGCAACAACCATTTTTCCACCTTGCCATCTACATCAACATCCACATAAATAGAGCAAGCATTATTCTCTTCCGACTGTTCCAAATCATTGAGATAGCCCAACTTACGCAAATATCGAGCTCCAATGCAAGCGATATCCATCAAGCATTGAGGTTTATTTTCTCTGTTCAACTCTTTACGCATATCATAATACAACTTCAATGAGCCGTTTATGCTCTCTGCTATGAAAGAGGTATCTATGGTAATATCTTTAAGTTCGGTAGTAAAGGTAGTATGGCGGCAATGGTCGCTCCAATATGTATCGAGAATCATCAATTCCGTATGGTAAGGGTCACGACCTTCGTTTTTAAAATAATTCACTACACAGCGAAGGTCATCAGCGTTCATTGCCAACCCATTAGCCTTACAGTAAGGGGCCAACTGCTCTTCGGTCATATCTCTAAATCCGGCAAGGATTTCAACATCTCCTGCTTTTGCCGACTCCGGAATTGCAAGTCGACTCATATCTTTTTCTCTGCATTCTACGGCATTGATAGTATATTTCTTGATTTTTGAGATAATATCTTCTGTAAGTTTATCTTCGAAAACGATGAGGCGAGCACAGCGGATTTCAACATTTGCACTTGGCTCCAAAAGTTTTACACAATCTACGGCACTTGCAGCTCTTTGGTCGAACTGACCCGGGATGCTCTCTATTGCAACATACGACAGCCCTTCTAATGAAAAAGTATCATAGACGAAGTCTGTAACCATTTCGCCAAAAACTCCCATACGGGTTTTTTCTAACAAATCGGGAGTAAATCCGAAAAGATCATAAACATTAAGGAGTCTGAGTGAATTTAAATTAAGGTGTAAATTAGAATTCAACTCTTTCAAAAGACTATCTGCCTCAACTCTGAACTGAGGCTTTTTTTCTACAAAAATTCTGTAATTCATAATGAGGCATTAATTTGTTTTATATTGGAACTTAATCTCTTTCAGTTCCTCATTAGCTTTAACAATTTTATTTTTCAATCCGTTTTTATAATCAGCAAAATCTTTTGCGAGGCGGCTATCAGCCACAGCCATTATCTGCACAGCCAACAATGCGGCATTCATAGAAGCGTTCACACCTACGGTAGCAACGGGAATACCCGGAGGCATTTGTACTATAGCAAGCAGAGCATCAACGCCTTGCAAAGAAGCATTGATAGGGACTCCAATTACCGGGAGAGTGGTACTTGCTGCAATAACACCGGGTAGGTGGGCTGCCATACCGGCTGCGGCTATGATTACCTCTATACCACGGCTTGCAGCATTTGAAGCAAACTCTTCCACCTCTTTTGGTGTACGGTGCGCCGACAATGCATGTATTTCAAACGGCACCTTAAACTCGTCTAATATCTTGGCAGCCTTTTCCATGATAGGCATATCACTTGTGCTACCCATTATTATACTGACTCTTGGACTCATATGTTGTAAATAATTTGTTACATAAAAGTGCGATAGGCCGCTATCGGATTTTCATCCGGAGCAGCCTATCGTATCATCATACCGCAAGAATGCCTTTATCGTATTTAAAAACACGAACAGCAACAATCTTGTGATTTTGTTTACACTTTCTTATCATCTATTTTTTCAAAAAACTCTCTGATTAAAGCAAATAATTAATCTCTTGCACTTAGTTTTTCAAAATATTACGGCAAGAAAAAAACGTCTGCAAAGTTACCATTAAATCTTGAGTTAACAATAAATTTTACACGTTTTTTTTCAAAATGTTCTATACACAAATTCTCCTTTAATTAGTGTTCCCACGCATTCGGTTTCCACTTTATGTTTATTAAAAGGGGTAGATTTTCCCATTGAAATAAATTTTTCGGCATCTATTGTATAATTTGCAATAATATTAAATACAGCCAAATCGGCATCTTCGCCTATAGCATAAGGTTTTAGCCCCATAATTCTACGTGGATTGATACTCATCAATTGCACGAGTTTCTCTACAGGAATTTTATTTTCCTTCACGAAGTGTGTGAACATCAAAGGGAATGCTATTTCTAATCCGCTAATTCCAAAAGCACTATCTTTAAGCCCTTTAGACTTCTCTTCCTGAGAATGAGGAGCATGGTCGGTAGCAATACAATCGATAGTACCGTCGATAATTCCTTCTATTAATGCCTCTTTATCTGCTTTAGAGCGGAGTGGTGGATTCATTTTATAAGCTCCATCTTCTTTTAAATCTTCATCACAAAGAATTAAATAATGTGGAGCCGTTTCGCATGTTACGGGCAGACCTTCCGCTTTTGCTTTTCTTATCAAATCAACGCTCTCTTTTGTGGAAATATGGCAAACATGATAGCTACATCCTGTTTCTCTAACCAGATTGATATCTCTCTCCACTTGTCGCCACTCACTTTCAGAGCATATTCCTTTATGCCCATTTTCTGAGGCATATACACCGTCATGAATATATCCGCCATTGAGCAAACTATTTACCTCGCAATGTGCTACTATTGTTTTTCCCAATGCTTTACATTTTTTCATAGCCTCACGCATCAAGTCGTCACTTTGCACTCCCCTTCCATCGTCGGAAAAGCCTGCTACATAATCTTTTAGCGAATCAAAATCCACTAAATTACCTTCTCCTTTCTGCCCCATAGTGATACAACCATAAGGGTGAACGTGAATCACGGCATCTTTATCTATTGCTTTCAATTGTACTTTTACGTTTTCTACAGTATCCGGTGCCGGGGAAAGATTTGGCATGCTGAAGATATCCGTATAGCCTGAATGAGCTGCAGCTTTTGTGCCTGTTTCTATTGTCTCTTTATATTCAAATCCCGGCTCTCTTAGATGTACATGTACGTCTACAAGTCCCGGTAATACATACAATCCCATTAAATTTATCTCTTCAGCTTCATCATCGTGAATTCTTGTTGCTATTTTGGCTATTTTACCGTCAACAATCAACATATCCGTGCGCTCAAATCCACATCCGCTGAATACTAATCCTTTTTTTAAAAGTATTTTTTTCATAGTACTAATAATTTATGGTTCTAAAAAAGCAATTTCTCACATTATATTATTGTAGCACCTACAAGATTTGTTCCTCTCATCAAATCTTCGGCCGCCATTCGTTTTTTCCCTGCCATTTGCACTTCCAAAAGATTGATAAATCCATCTTTACATGCTATTTTAAGCATCTTTTTACCATCGGTAAGTATGGTACCTACAGAGTAATTATGATTTTTCTCCTCTGTCGACACTTTAAAAATTTTCATCATACTCTCATTTCCATCCTGCAATTTGATATTAAACCAGGCTGCAGGATAAGGGGCCATTCCTCTAACGAGATTACGAATATCCGCTGCACATTTATCAAAATCAAGTTTCGCAGTATCTTTAAATATTTTAGGTGCCGGAGAGGCTTGTGCATCATCTTGTGGGCGAGTAATAACGTTATCTTCCTCTATCATCTTCAATGTTTTAAGCACTAAATCCGCACCCAGATACATTAATTTATCATGAACATCACCGGCATTATCTTCTTCATCAATGGCAACTTTTTCTTGTAAAATGATGTTACCGGTATCTATTTCATGTTTCAAGAAAAAAGTGGTAATACCGGTCTCTTTATCCCCATTTATAACAGCCCAATTTATCGGAGCAGCACCTCGATAACGTGGTAATAAAGAGGCATGAAGATTAAAAGTACCGTATTTCGGCATACTCCAAACAGCCTCCGGGAGCATTCTAAATGCCACTACAATCTGTAAATCAGCATTATAAGAAGCCAACTCTTGTAAGAAATCGGGTGACTTAAGGTTTTCCGGCTGAAGAACCGGAATTCCCGCTTTCAGCGCGTACTCTTTTACCGGAGAAAACTGCAATTTATGCCCGCGTCCTGCAGGTTTATCCGGCATAGTTACTACCGCTACAACATTTTTTCCTGCTTCTACGAGTGTTTTTAAAGGCTCCACTGCAAAATCAGGAGTACCCATATATATTATTCTAAGCATATTATCAAACAATTCGATTTTTCTTTAGTATTTTTTTATAAAAGCGTTCTCTATTTTTGATGACATTGAATTATTTAATTATATCCGAATGCATCGACATCGGCATCTAATCTTCTTTATCATCTGCAGGGAAAAAATCATTTACGTGCATCAACTCCCCACATTAATTTGGTTTTCAGAGTATTGAAGAACGAATGACCTTTCAGACGCACGGTATTCACCACAAAAGGGGCTTTCGATATTTTCACTTTCACCTCTTGAGGCAGCACTTTACTCCTACCATCCAATGAGATAAGGTATGAGCCACTGCGACTGTTTACTCTCAATTCAATATCCAAATCATCCGGAATTACTATAGGTCTTACCGTAAGCGAATGAGAAGCCACAGGCACGATAATCAAATTCGGAGACTCCGGCATCAATATAGGTCCTCCCACACTCAAAGAGTAAGCCGTAGAACCTGTAGGAGTAGAAATTATCAACCCATCAGCCTGGTACTCATGCAGATATTCCCCTTTCAAATAAGCATTAATAGAAATCATAGAAGATGAATCTTGCTTCAACACCGCAATCTCATTCATTGCATATTTCTCCACTACATTTCCATCAATAGGAATATTGGTTTTTAACATTGTGCGAGGCTCTACAAAAAATTTTTTATTGATAATCATTTCAGGCAGAAACTCCAAATCACAATCTTGTACATCGGTTAAAAAGCCCAATCTACCCAAATTTATTCCAAGAATAGGAATTTGCTTATCGGCAACTATATTTGCGGTATGCAAAAAAGTACCATCTCCGCCGAGACTGATAACCAAATCCCCGTTTAAAAGATTTCTATCTTCGGTAGAAAAAGTATGATAATCTTTAAAGTCAAAAACCCCGTTTTCAACAAGATAAGAAGCGAAGTCATTTTCAAAAACAACTTCTGCACCACGCTCTTTAAGCCTTTTAAAAAAGCCGGAAAATCGAGGTATCAAATTCACTTTGTGTTTATTACCAAATACAAACAACCGCATAAACATCTTTTTTTAGATTATTCAAAAAAAATACCGAAATGATATGTTGTAAATAAGCAAAAATTCGTACTTTTGTAGTCGAAAAGAAAATCTCAAGAAAACTTACGATAAGGCAAAGTTACAATATTTTTTTGAAACAGAAAAGCAATGACACAATTAAGTGTAAACATAAATAAAATAGCCACCTTACGTAACGCACGCGGAGGTAATAATCCGGACGTTATAGTAGCAGCTATCAATTGTGAAAAGTTTGGTGCACAAGGCATTACGGTACATCCAAGGCCTGATGAACGACATATTACTCGCAATGATGTTTTGTCGTTAAAACCAATACTTACTACCGAATTCAACATAGAAGGATATCCGGATGACAGGTATATGGACCTTGTATGTAGTGTACATCCCGCACAAGCTACTCTTGTACCGGACTCGCCCGCGCAATTAACATCCAATTCCGGCTGGGATTGCATAAAAAACAGAGATTTTTTAAGTAAAATAGTAAAGGAGCTTAAAGCGGAAGGCATAAGGGTATCCATTTTTGTAAATACCGATTTAGATAATATTAAAGCGGCAGCAGAAATCGGGGCAGATAGAATAGAGCTCTACACAGAGCCTTATGCAGTAGGATATTCTACCGACAGAGAAGCGGCTATAGCTCCTTATCTAAAGGCGTCGGAATACGCACACAAGCTCGGATTAGGAATAAATGCGGGGCATGACCTCAGTTTGGAAAACCTGGAATATTTTTCAGAAAAAATGCCTTATCTGGATGAAGTGTCAATAGGCCACGCCTTGATTTGTGACGCTTTATATTTAGGATTGGAAGAGACTATTAAGAGATATTTAAATTGTATACATAAATAATAAACATTTGATATTATACTATGCTACCAGCACAAGCAGACACACAAGTGTTAGACACAATGGCTCAAGCAGCCGGCACAATAGCAGAGGCACCGGCAAAGCTCAATTTTATTGATATGTGCCTCAAAGGGGGATGGATTATGATTCCATTAGCCCTAATGTTAATCTTAGCCATATACATCTTCATTGAAAGAATGATAGTAACTTATCATGCTTCGAAAGAGGATCCGTCTTTTATGAATAGAATAAAAGATTATATCTATGATGGAAAAATAGATGCAGCATTAAAACTCTGTAGAGACACACAGTCGCCTTCTGCAAGAATGATAGAGAAAGGCATCTCCCGTCTCGGACGCCCAATGAGCGATGTATTGGTTGCAATAGAAAATGTGGGAAATATTGAAGTTGCCAAATTGGAAAAAGGCATCTCATTGCTCGCCACCATTTCCGGTGGAGCGCCAATGTTAGGATTCCTTGGTACCGTAATGGGTATGGTACAAGCCTTTTTTGAGATGGAGCAAGCCGGAGGAAATACTATCAACCTCAGTCAACTCTCCGGAGGTATTTATACAGCGATGGTAACTACCGTTGCGGGTTTGATTGTTGGTGTATGTGCCTATTTCGCTTACAATTATCTAGTTAGTCGCATCAGCGGTATTATGCGTAGATTGGAAATGCGCAGTATGGAATTCCTCGATTTATTAAACGAACCTGCTGCCGGAAATTAATTTACCGAATACAACAAAATTATTATGGCTTTAAAAAAACGAAATAAAGTAGAAGCTACCTTTTCTATGTCGTCTATGACAGACATCATCTTCTTGCTATTATTATTCTTTATGATAGCATCAACAATGTCTGCCCCGAATGACATGAAGGTGAATCTTCCACAAAGTTCCACAAAAACAGCTACAAAAGCGAAGATTGCGAAGGTAGGCATCACTGCATCCGGAGAATATAGTGTAGCACTTCCCGGATCAAAACCCGAAATTGTAGAATTCGAACAGATTGAACCTATATTACAAAATGTATACGCACAAGACTCTACTACATTTGTAGCCCTCCATGCAGACGAGAATGTACCTTACAAAGAGATTGTGAAAATTTTGGATATAGCTAATGAAAATCGACTAAAACTTGTCATTGCCACCAAGGTCAAAGACAAATAAAGCGTTATGGCAATAAAAAAATCTGAAATAGAATCGGCAATTAGTACCGCCTTGATATGCGTTATCATACTCCTCATACTAATTTTCGGAGGGATGACGGCGCATCATGATGAGATGGACGAAGGCATAATGATATCGATGGGAGATTTCGACGACGGATATGGAGAACACACCCCGACGCCGAATCCTACACCGGTAACCCAAACTACGTCCACCCCGACAAAACCGGTGGCTACTAATACTGTAAATGAGAAATTAATAACTCAAGAAGACCCTTCTGTAGCCTTAGAACGAGAAAAACGTAAAAAAGAGCAAGAAGAGGCGAGAAAAAAAGCCGAAGAAGCTGAACGTCAGGCAAAAATATTAGCAGAACAAGAAGCCAAGAAAAACCAAATCAGTAACCTTGCCGGTGGTGCTTTTAAAAATACAGGCAAAGGCTCCGGCACTACTTCCGGTGATACAAACCAAGGAAACCCGGTTGGACAAGGTACGCAGGGCGGAAACTCTTGGTCACTTGCAGGCAGAAGCCTTATCGGTTCGCTTTATCGCCCTAACTATGCCGGCAATCAAGAAGGTATTATCGTTGTAGATATCAGAGTGGACGCTTCCGGAAAGGTCTATTCTGCATCTATTAACACCTCTAAAACAAATATTAGCGACGAACGTCTGCGAAAAGAGAGTGTCGACGCTGCCCTTAAAAACAAATTCACTTCCGGTAATGGTCCCGCTATGGGAACTATTACTTATAAATTCATTCTAAACTAACATATAAATTAAATAAATATGGTTTTTATTTTCCTTGCTACAGGTTTTGAAGAGATAGAGGCTACAACTACAATTGACATTATTCGTCGCGCAGGCATCGACGTCAAAATCGTATCTACCACCGGCGAAAAAACCGTAACCGGAGCTCACAACATTTCTCTATCTGCAGACCTCCTTTTTGAAGATGCAGATTTCTCAAAAGCAAAGATGCTTATTTTACCTGGAGGACTACCGGGAACTACAAATCTGGAAAAGCACGAAGGTTTGCTTTCTTTAATTAGAAAACAGAATCAAGCCGGTAAATGGATAGCAGCAATATGTGCCGCACCATCAATACTTGGCAAAATGCACCTATTACGTAATTTAGATGCTACTTGCTACCCGGGATTCGAAGAATTCCTCGACGAAGCTTATGTCCGTACAAAACAAAATGTTATTGTTTCCAACAACATTATCACCTCAAGCGGACCGGCATTCGCACCTGATTTCGGCCTTAAGATTGTAGAAATTCTAACTAACAAAGAGACTTCTGATGAAGTAGCAGAAGGTATGTTATTAAAATAATTACCTTTAATATATAAAAATAATACGCCGGATATGAGTACATATTCGGCGTATTATTTTTATTACTTATAAAGTTAAATACTACACATTAAACCTAAAGTGCATTATATCGCCATCTTGTACGATATAGTCTTTACCTTCAACACCCATTTTACCTGCCTCTTTTACTGCCGCTTCAGAGCCTAATGAGATATAATCTTCGTATTTAATTACCTCTGCACGGATAAAGCCTTTCTCAAAATCGGTATGAATAACGCCCGCACATTGTGGGGCTTTCCATCCATCGCGGAATGTCCATGCCTTTACCTCTAACGGGCCGGCAGTAAAGTATGTTTTTAATTTTAATAAGGCATAAGCAGATTTAATAAGGCGCGATACACCACTCTCTTCCAATCCTATTTCTTGAAGAAACATCTGACGCTCTTCATAGCTATCAAACTCTGCTATCTCACTCTCTATTTTGGCAGCGATTACGAGCACCTCGGCATTCTCATGCTTAACAGCCTCTTTTACTTGCTCTACATAAGCATTGCCACTTACGGCGCTGCCTTCATCTACATTACAAACATATAATACCGGTTTTGCTGTAAGTAAAAACAGGTCGTGAGCTATCTTTTCTTCATCCTTGGTATCAAAAGAAACAGTACGGGCAGAATTACCTTGTAAAAGAGCATCTCGATACTTAACAAGCACTTCATAAACCTGTTTTGCTTGCTTATCACCTCCGGTTTGCGCCTGCTTTTGTACCTTTTGTATGCGCTGCTCTATTGTTTCCAAATCCTTAAGCATCAATTCTGCATCAATAATTTCTTTATCTCTTATCGGATTTACAGAACCATCTACATGTACTACATTAGGATCGTCAAAACAGCGAAGTACGTGAATAATAGCATCAGTTTCTCTAATATTTGCAAGAAATTTATTGCCTAACCCTTCACCTTTTGAAGCGCCTTTAACCAATCCTGCTATATCTACTATCTCCACAGTAGTAGGTACTATCCTTTGTGGGTTAACAAGTTCTGCAAGTTTATTCAACCTCTCATCAGGCACTGTTATAACGCCAACATTTGGTTCGATAGTACAAAAAGGAAAATTTGCCGATTGTGCTTTTGCATTCGACAAACAATTAAAAAGAGTGGATTTACCTATATTTGGTAAACCTACAATACCGCATTGTAAAGCCATAAATGATTGATTTATATATTAAAACCTCACCATAAATCATTTTACGATGAGGTTTGCAAAGTTACAAATTATTTTATTAATAAAAAAGTTATACTCTAAAAACAATAATATCAACGAATAATCAGATATTCTATCGGCTGATTTTTATCTTCATCAAGGATATGCACTTGATATTTCACTTTTTGATAGTTGATATCTGCTGTATTAATACATCGGATATTAGAGTTCCAAACGGTACGAAAATACAATTTTCTATTCTTTTGATCTGTAACAATTGTGATTTGAGTAGCCCCGGGAAGATTTTCAGGGATAGTATCGGAATGAGCCATACCGATAGGAATATCAAAATTATTTAATATTCTAAAACTTTGAATTACAGCATCAAAAGCTGATGGTTGTGTAGGAACGGACATTTGCATAAAGGCAGCACGAACAAAACGCGACGGTGGTGTAAAATCTCCCGGTAAACCGAGCATTCCACTACCACCTCCAAATGGTTTTATGGTGATACCGTTATAATTAACCGAAGGAGCACTTCCATTTCTGAGATTTACATAATTATTCAAGTTCGTCATCTGCCATTCAAACCCCGGTGAATTGGTCAGCACTCCAAGTTTATTCTCATAAAAATGAGCTTTACCACCTACATACTCAAGAACGACGGTTCTTCCTGACGACTCGGAAATTCTCCAATGCACAGTACCGACTCGAGGGTCTAAACCTACTAAATGCACATCTTTTACCGCTTCAATAATATCATCAATATTATCAAATTTCGACAACACCCAAGAAACGAACTGAAAATCACATAAAGTACTCGTTTTCAAAGAAGGATTATAAGCCTCGTATTCGCCATATCCGGGGAAGAAAAAAAGCCCTGCCGACAATCCTTTTTCATTAATACCATCGACAACGAAATTTTCGTATTCCGTATAAAAAGCAGTATAACCGTAAAGGGCTTTATATTTCATACCATTTTTACCTTCCGGTGTTAAAGACTGATGGATATAACCTTGAGGTACAACTACATAGCCACACCGCATTGGGGTATTAGCCCATTCTACAGTACGTGCAAGCACCTTAGCACCATCATTGGATTTAAGGGTAATACCGGTACATGCCGAAATATCGGCAATTTTTACAAACGACAATATTACTATTGCCAATGTAAATGACAAAAATTTTTGTAAGGTTTTCATAGTGAGGAATTTTTATAATTATAGACTAAAAGAATATCAATATATATTATATGTGATTAACTATTAATCACGACGGAAAATATCACGAGTATATACTTTTTCTTTTACATCATCCAAAATAGAATCGTATCTATTTGCGATAATTGCATGACTTAATGTCTTGAATTGGTCGATATCGTTAACAACAATACTTCCGAAGAAAGAAGAGCCATTTTCAAGGGTAGGTTCGTAAATTATTACTTTGGCACCTTTGGCTTTTATTCTCTTCATCACGCCTTGGATAGATGATTGACGGAAATTATCACTATTCGACTTCATTGTAAGGCGATATACACCTACAACGCACTCTTTTTCTATATTTTCCGAGAAATTGTTATCATCAGAATAACCATAATAACCTGCCTTACGCAACACTTGATCTGCAATAAAATCCTTTCGTGTACGATTACTTTCAACTATTGCAGACATCATATTTTGAGGTACATCTTGGTAATTTGCCAATAGCTGCTTTGTATCTTTTGGAAGGCAATAGCCACCATATCCGAAACTAGGGTTATTATAGTGAGTACCGATACGAGGGTCGAGCCCCACACCTTGAATAATAGCTTTAGCATCAAGACCTTTAACCTCTGCATAAGTATCCAATTCGTTAAAATAACTAACCCTTAATGCGAGATAAGTATTAGCAAAAAGTTTCACTGCTTCGGCCTCTTTCATCCCCATATATAGCACGGGAATATCTGTTGCTATAGCCCCTTGCTGTAACAACTCGGCAAAAACATGGGCTTGTTTATTTAAAAAGTCTATATCCGCCAATGATTTTATAGCATTATTCTCTTCGTTAAACTCTTCTTCATCAATTAATTTAGGGCATCCTACTATTATTCTACTCGGATATAGATTATCATATAGAGCTTTACTCTCTCGTAAAAATTCCGGAGAGAAGAGCAAATTAAATTTTTTTACTCCTTTGTTATAATATTTGAGATATAAACTACGGCAGTAACCAACCGGGATTGTTGATTTAATAATCATTACTGCATTTGGGTTCACGCTCAACACCAAATCAATAACCTCTTCGATATGATGAGTATCGAAATAATTTTTTACAGGGTCGTAATTAGTAGGAGCTGCAATAATCACAAATTCTGCGTCGGCATAAGCCTTGGCGCCATCCAAAGTAGCTATCAAATTCAACTCTTTTTCGGCTAGATATTTCTCTATATAATCATCTTGAATAGGTGACTTACGGTTATTGATAAGGTCTACTTTTTCCGGAACTACATCTACTGCAACCACTTGATTATGTTGTGCCAACAATGTAGAAATACTCATACCTACATAGCCGGTACCTGCTACTGCTATCTTCATAATTTAATAATTAAAAGAGTAATACATTTCTATTTTTCATAATAATTTTTCTCATGGTAATATCCATATTTACCGTAATGATAGCGAGAGTTTATCACTGAAGCATTTAGGCAAATCGACATATTATTGAGTTTATTATCTCGATAAATTTCCTCGATAATAGGAAGTTCATCTTTTTGGCACAAACCAACTCTGACAATAAACAAGGAGAAATCTACATAAGGTGCGATTACTGACGTATCAGCTACAATATTGATTGGTGGTACATCAACGAATACAAGGTCATATTTTTCTTTCAACTCTGTCAGCAAAATATTTAATTTTTCCGATTGTAACAGTTCTACAGGGTTTGGTGGTTTTATACCAACCGGAATTAAATCATAATTTTCGGAAACAGGATATGTAATATCGTCGATATTATTGATATATTCGCTAAGATAACCGGACACACCGGAATCTGTATGAGGCACTAACTCAGAAGCGGAAGCATGTCGTAAATCGAGGTCTACGACAACAACTTTTAATCCCTTAACAGAGAAAGATTTTGCTAAATTAGCTGTGATAAAACTTTTTCCGGAATTTGCTTTAAGCGAAGTTACCATTATTACTTTGGATTTTTTATCTCTACCAAGAAGGAATTCGACATTCGTACGCAACATACGGAAAGCCTCATTAACAACGTTTCTTGAATTGTTTTCCACCAAAATAGATAATGAAATTTGATGTTGTTTTTTCTCAAATAATCCAAATTTCTTTTTTGGAAGACAAAGTGGAATCTCTCCTGCAAATGGCGCTGTAAGCATTTCTATATCCTTAATATTCTTAACTTTACCATTCATAACAAAGAATAAGTATATTATACCGGCAGGAATACATATTCCCAAGAAGAAGGCTATCAATAAGATATTTCTTTTAACCGGAGAAATAGGAATATTACCGCCCATAGGAGGAGTGATTATTCGGGTGTTATAGGCTGTAAAAGCTTGAGATAATTGATTCTCTTCTCTCTTTTGAAGCAAATAAATATAAAGAGCCTCTTTTACTTTTTGTTCTCGCTCGATAGAAATAAGTACCTGTGCTTGAGTAGGATTAGATGCAATTTGGTCTCTATTTTTAGCATCACTATCTTTATAACCTTTTATTTGTGCTTCTATTGCTGAAATTTGATTATCTATTGACACCAAAATTGCATCTTGCATCAATTTCAATGAATTATTATAGTCCACAACAATAGGGTTTAACTCGCTACTGTTTGCCAAAATACTATTGCGTTGAAGTAATTTTGTGTTATACTCCGCTATCTGATTTTCTATAGTACCGCTACTGATACCGGTAATAGCAGGGAGCAACTCCAAAACATCTCCTTTAGATGCAAGAAAATTCTTTATATATTTAGCAATGTATAATTGATTGTTTAAATCAAGAAGTTGGCTGTTAGCCGCTTCCGACCTACTGATATACATATTGCTAATGGCATTGACATCGGTTATAAGGTTTTTACTTTTAAATTCTGAGATGGCACCATCTACATCGCTAAGCTCTTTTTCTATAACTGTTAATCTCTCGTTAATGAAACGGGATGTACTTAATGCAATCTGATTTTTATCTCTAATCCAATTCTCGTTATAAACGGCTATCAATGTATTCAAAAAGTCTTCTGCTCGTTGCAGTGATACATCTTTATATGTTAAATTGATAACGGAAGACTGTTTATCAGCGATTGCTGCAGAAAATTTAGAGGAACAACCATTTATAGCAGATATAAGGCTACTTCTCGAAACAAAAATTTCTCTTTGGTGTTCTACATCAACTACAGTACCGGGAATAAGAATAATTTTTCCGATAGGGGTTGAGATAGAATCACCGATATTTGCAGTGATAGTCTCGTTAAATTCGGCTTCATTCAAATGAAATTCGGATAGAGTTACCTTATTGTCTAAAACATTCATAGTAAAAGAGCAACCGTCCCTATCATTGAGGCCAACAATTTTCACACTCACAGGCAATGTATTACCATACAAAGTACGTTTTGAAATAATACCTTTCTCTACGTAATTCATATCTAAATTCAACCGTTTTACCACATCGAGGATTAATGCCGGAGATTGTATACAAATCAACTCGTTATGCACGTTACTCTTCATAGAAAACAGCCCCATATCGGCAAAAGTATTTGCTTCGGACATAAAAGAAGAGCCCCCTGCAACATCGTCTTTTATCATCAACGAAGCATTACGCTCATATATAGGTTGCTTAACTACGATATAAAAAAAAGCAAACATCAGACATAGAACAACAGAAACTACAAACCATTTCCAATGTTCCAAGCAAATGAACAAAAATTCTTTTATCTGAAATAAATCCGATTGCTCGTTTTGAATATTTGATTTATTTTCCACTTCCGACATATTTAATAATATTAATCATTTAAACTGTATTTATTTACTTGAATAAGAGAGAACAACTACTATAGTACTCATAATAGAAGTTGCTAACGATGCCAAAGAAATCCAGAAAGAAGTAGACCTGACATTATTTGCGTTTACTGTTGATTGTCGAGATCTATATTTGTTCGGCTCAACATAAATCACATCGTTTTGTTGAATAAAATAGACCGGAGATTTCACAAGCGACTCTCCATCACAAAGGTTAATGGTATATACTTTTTGTTGATTTCCTTCGGTGCGCAATACTTTAATAGAATTTCTAAGGCCATAGATTGTCAAATCACCTGCCATACCTATAGCGTCAAGAATTGTAGTATTATCCCTGCTAAGCATATATTTACCGGGGGTTTTTACTTCTCCTAAAATTGAAATATAGTGATTTACGAACTCAACGGTAATTGTAGGGTCGTTAATCAAATTCCGTTTTATCAATTCTTGCTTGATACATTCGGCAACTTCACCACGAGTCTTGCCGGAAATATTAATTTTACCGATAACCGGAAAATCTATTTCTCCTTTTTCATCAATAGTATAACAAGAGATATATTGAGAATATGCCGACCCATTTCCATTATTGCTCCCTACCCTTCTCTGCCCGACAGGCAAATTAAACAAGTCGGCCAACATCGGATCTTTACTATTTACGAGTATAGATAGCTGGTCGTTTGGCTGAGTACGCACTACTTGGTTTTCAGTCAGACTGATGGTATCTCCTGACTCCATATTTTGAAAATAGGGAATTTCTTTTATACTTCCACAAGAAACAACGGAAGTCGCTACAAAAAGAACTAACAAAAACTTTAATTTCATAATTATCTAAACAATAAAATCATATTATTTCCACAAAATCAGGTTGCACGAATACTGTAGTAAAAGTACCTAATGAGGGAATAGATACAGCCAATATTTTTTTTCTTTTTCCTTTAAAACGGGTTAGGTAACATTCCACCCCATCCATATCTCCTCCGGTAAGTCTTACTTTAGTACCCTTTTCGAGGGTAATTTCATCAGGACGAAAAAAGTTAATCTCAGAGTTACAATTATCTACAAATGAAATAAAATTATTCATCTCATTGGCGGGTACTTTCATAATTAACCTTCTCCCATTCAATCGATAAGTGGCAAAACCCAAGAAATCATACATGCTTTGAAAACATTGAACCTCTTGATATGTGGCGTAAATAAAAAAAATCCCGGGAATAATGTTTTTACGTACTTTCAAAGTTTTACCACCACATTTCTTAAGTTTATTACATCTTGCAACAAAATATTTCAATCCGGACATTTCTAAAGAATATTCAACTTTGGCTAAACTTTTTGTGTACATATTCATAACAAACCAAGCCTTCACCGACCCATCCTTTATTTTATCCGTATCGTAATTCATTGTATCAGAAGACATAATAAATAATCATTTCAATTAAGTAATCACAAAAATAAGTCCGCTTTTACACAAGAAAAATTTACGTTTCTACCCCACTGCAAAGATAATAATTATTTTTTATTTAATAAAAATATTTCCACATTTATTTTCAACAAAAATATCTTACATAAAAAATCTCCTATTTACACCAAAAATAAAAACCGTCGGTAAAAAAACAACAATTTACACGGATAATATATGTATAAAACTGTCGCAAATAAAGTATTATTTCGGGAAACCTATCAATAAAAAATTAACACACTGAATACATATTGTAATTAATAGATATTTTATTAAAAAAATAGTTTGCTATATAAATAAAAATCACTACCTTTGCAAAGATAAAAACATGCGGAGTATGCCTATTAACGAAAAAATAAAACAAGCATATAACATATATTGTAAATCACAGCAATACAAAGTTTTTTTATTGGATAATCAATAAAAAGGGTAACTATTTTTCTTAGAATAGTTACCTTTTTTTCATATATAATGCTATAAAACACGAAAATAAATTAATCAAGAATATGATACCATATAACAAAAAGATTGTACTTGAAAACGGAAATGAATTTTTCGGTTATGGCTTTGGGGCAGATATCGAAGCTATTAACGAAATAGTATTCAACACTTCAATGGTTGGATATCAAGAAATTATGTCAGACCCTTCGTATACGGATCAAATGGTGGTAATGACGTACCCCCTTATCGGTAACTATGGTATTACTGACGAAGATTACGAAACAAAATTTCCAACTTTAGGTGGCCTTATTGTAAGAGAATACAACGATGTACCATCTAATTTCCGTTACACAAAAACATTAAGTGAAGTACTTGAAGAACACAACATCCCGGGTATAAGTGGCGTCGATACCCGCCAAATTACAAGAATCATCAGGTCGGAAGGTTCTCAGCGCGTAATTATCACCGACATCTCTGTATCGAAAGAGGAAGCACTGAAACGCATTGCAGAACAACCGATTACTCGCAATCAAGTAGCCAGAGTAAGCTGTAAGAAACGTTGGTTTTCTCGTACTCCAAATCACAAATACGATGTTGTAGCCATAGATTGTGGCATAAAGTATAACATTATCAGAAGTTTGAACAACCGCAATTGTAATGTTACCGTGGTGCCTTACAACACTTCAATAGAAGACATCTTGGCATTTCAACCCGATGGTATTTTCCTATCAAACGGTCCCGGAGACCCTACCGATGTACCTCAAGTGATTGAAATTGTAAAACAGTTACATGGCAAACTACCTATTTTCGGCATCTGCTTGGGTCACCAAATCATCTCCCTAGCTTATGGAGCAAAAACTTACAAATTAAAATTCGGACACAGAGGCGGTAACCACCCGGTAAAAAATTTAGAAACCGGAAAATTAGAGATTACTTCTCAAAATCACTCATACGCAGTTGACGCAAAATCATTGGAAGGCACCGGTCTTACTACTACTCATATAAACCTATTAGACAACACAATAGAAGGTGTTGAGAGTGTAAAAGACCGCATATTCTCCGTACAATATCACCCGGAAAGTGCACCGGGTCCTCAAGATAGTGCTTACTTATTCGATAAATTTATCAACCTAATGAAAAACAAAAGATAATAGATATGCCAAAAAGAACAGATATAAAGAAAATCATGGTTATCGGTTCCGGACCGATAGTGATTGGTCAAGCAGCGGAATTTGACTATGCAGGTACACAAGCATGCTTGGCTTTACGTGAAGAAGGTTATGAGGTTATCCTTGTTAACTCAAACCCGGCTACTATTATGACCGACACCCACATTGCCGACAAGGTTTATATGGAACCTCTGACTTTGGAATATGTAGCAAAAATTATCAGATACGAACGCCCTGACGCTATTGTTCCAGGACTTGGAGGTCAAACAGGCTTAAACCTTGCAGTACAATTGGCAAAAAAAGGTGTACTACAAGAGTGTGATGTAGAGATTCTCGGCACATCATTCGAGAGTATAGAGCGCGCGGAAGATCGTGAGCTTTTTAAGGAACTTTGTCAAAGTCTTGGAGAGCCGGTTCTGCCTTCCATGATAGCAAATAACATGAAAGAGGGCATTGCCGCCGCAGAAGAAATCGGTTACCCGGTAGTGTTGCGCCCCGCTTTTACTCTTGGCGGAACGGGAGGTGGCTTTGCAGACAATGAAGAAGAGCTAAAAGACATTATGCGCCACGCCCTTGCACTATCCCCTACCCATCAAGTACTCGTAGAAAAAAGTATAAAAGGTTTTAAAGAGATAGAATATGAAGTAATGCGTGATGCCAACGACACTGCAATCACCATTTGTAATATGGAGAATATCGACCCCGTTGGCGTACATACAGGAGACTCTATAGTAGTGTGCCCGTCACAAACTCTCACTAACAAAGAGTACCAATTACTTCGCGATTCGGCATTAAAAATAATACGAGAATTAAAAATTGAGGGAGGATGTAATGTGCAATTCGCCCTCGACCCTCTCTCTTTCAACTACTATTTAATAGAGGTAAACCCTCGCGTCAGCCGCTCTTCTGCATTGGCTTCTAAAGCAAGCGGATACCCTATTGCCCGAGTAAGTGCAAAAATTGCCGTTGGTCTGCACCTCGATGAAATACAAATTGCAAATACTCCGGCTTCTTTCGAACCTGCTTTGGACTATGTAGTTACAAAAATAGCCCGTTTCCCATTTGACAAATTCGCCGATGCACAAAACACTCTCGGTACTCAAATGAAAGCTACAGGTGAAGTAATGAGTGTTGGTAGAACTATTGAAGAATCTCTCCTCAAAGCGGTTCGTTCGCTCGAAACCGGCGTTTGCCATATATATCACAAAAAATTCAATGATTGGGATAGTGACAAACTCTTGGATTATATCCGTACCGCTACTGATGATCGACTTTATGCTATAGCACAACTGATACGTCTAAAAATAGACCTCGGTATGATTTATAATGCTACTAAGATTGATATGTTCTTCCTCGAAAAATTTAAAAATATCGTGGAATTTGAAAAAATCTTAGCAGCAAATAAAAACGACATCTCAACACTTAAAGATGCTAAAAAATTCGGCTTCAGCGACAAATATATAGCTCAGATTTGGGGTCTTACAGAGTTTGAACTATACCGTTTACGCGAGCGTAACAACATCTTCCCGGTTTACAAGATGATTGATACTTGCGCCAGCGAATTCTCTTCTTATGTTCCTTATTTCTATTCTACTTACGAAACGGAAAACGAAAGTATAGTTTCTGACAAGAAGAAAATTATTGTACTTGGTTCCGGCCCGATACGAATCGGTCAAGGTGTAGAATTCGACTACTCTACAGTACACGCTATTTGGTCGATACGCCGCGCCGGTTACGAAGCTATCATCATCAACAACAACCCGGAAACAGTATCTACCGACTACACTACTTCCGACAAACTTTACTTCGAACCTCTTACTGTAGAAGATGTTATGAATGTTATTCATTTGGAAAAACCGGAAGGTATAGTAGTGTCGTTAGGAGGACAAACAGCAATTAACTTGGCGGACCCACTCCACAAACTGGATGTACCAATTATAGGTACCGATGTAAAAGCGATAGAAAATGCTGAGAATAGAGACTCTTTCGAAAAGATTATGACTACACTCGGCATTCCACAACCTAACGGAGAAGCCGTTACAAACATCGAAGACGGAGTAAAAGTGGCAGCAAAAATTGGTTATCCCGTACTCGTTCGCCCTTCATACGTTCTTGGAGGTAGAGCAATGCAAATTGTTAGTAATGAAGAATCTTTACGCCATTACCTTCAATCTGCAGTAGAAATTAATGTCGACCAACCTGTATTGGTAGACAAATATATAATGGGTAGAGAATTGGAAGTTGATGCCATCTGCGATGGAAAAGACGTTTTCATCCCCGGCATTATGGAACACGTAGAGAAAACCGGTATTCACTCCGGAGACTCTATCTCCGTATACCCTACTTTCTCCGTTTCTCAAACCGTTAAAGATAGAATTATAGATTATACAATACGTCTCGGTTTAGAGATTGGAATTATTGGTTTATATAACATCCAATTCATTGCCGATGAGAAGGATGATGTATATGTAATAGAGGTAAACCCACGCTCAAGCCGTACGGTTCCATTCTTAAGTAAAGCCACCGGATACCAAATGGCAGACATTGCCACAGAAGTAATTCTTGGCAGATCATTAAAAGAGCAAGGTTATACTCAAGTATATCCTGCCGAGAAAAAAAGATGGTATGTAAAAGCTCCTGCTTTCTCATTCTCAAAAATACGTGGTATTGATGCTTATCTATCTCCTGAAATGAAATCTACCGGAGAGGCTATCGGCTATGACAATAAACTGACACGTGCTCTTTACAAAGCTCTTCGTTCTTCCGGAATGACAGTTGCCAATTATGGTACTTTACTTGCCACTATTGCCGACTCCGACAAAGAGAGAGCTTTGCCGCTAATAAAACGTTTTTATGATTTAGGTTTCAATATAGAAGCAACTCGCGGTACTGCCGAATTCTTACGCAAACACGGCGTACGCACTCGTAGTAGAAGCAAACTCTCGGAAGGCAGCACCGAAATATTTGATGCTCTACGTCAAGGTCATATCAATTACGTAATAAACACTATCGATATAAACCACAGTTCTACAACACGCGACGGATACGAAATTCGCCGTTGTGCAGTTGAGAACAATGTAAGTATCTTTACTTCTCTTGAAACCGTAAGAGTGCTTCTCGACGTATTGGAAGAAAAAACATTAGGCGTAAGTACAATTGATGCCGAATAATTTGATAGACATGAAAATACAAGGTTTATACACAATAGTAAGCAACGAAGCTCTTACCGCTACTACATTTAAAATGATAGTGTCGGGATGCACAAAAAACATATCTTCTCCGGGACAATTCGTGAATATCAAACTCGATGGCAGTTTCCTACGTCGTCCGATATCAATCTGTGACTGGAATGATGATACCATTACATTAATATATAAGGTTGTCGGTGAAGGAACAAAAAAGATGAGCGAGATGGTTCCGGGTGAAAAATTAGATATGCTCGTTGGTCTTGGCAATGGTTTTTCTCTCGACATTCCAAAAATGAAACACCCTTTACTCATAGGAGGCGGAGTTGGTGTACCCCCTTTATTTGCATTAGCAAAAAAACTAAAAGAGAAAGGATGCAGACCAACAATGATTATGGGCTTCAACACCGCAGAAGAAGTGTTTTATTTCGATGAATTTAAAGCTCTTGAAATAGAGACTATTGTATCTACGGTAGATGGTAGCGGAGGTATAAAAGGTTTTGTGACCGATGCAATGGAAAAGAGTTGCGTGCTTTTTGACTATACTTTTTGCTGCGGTCCGCTACCGATGCTAAAAGCTATCTACGAAGCCACTCATATCGACGGTCAATTCTCTTTTGAAGAGAGAATGGGCTGTGGTTTCGGAGCTTGTATGGGATGTACATGCAAAACCAATAGTGGTAATAAACGAATTTGCAAAGAGGGACCAATACTCTTTAAAAACGACATTATTTTCTAACAGTCTAAAACACAACGACAATATGGATTTATCAGTAAATTTATGCGGGGTAAAATTAGATAATCCCGTAATACCTGCTTCCGGAACTTTCGGTTTCGGACAAGAATTTGCTCAACTATATGACTTGAATATTTTAGGCTCAATTTCTTTTAAGGGCACAACAAAAGAGGCTCGTTTCGGAAATCCTACTCCGCGAATTGCAGAGTGTAAAAGCGGAATGATAAACGCTGTAGGACTGCAAAATCCTGGAATAGAAAAGGTTATTTCTGAGGAACTACCTGCTTTAAGAAGAGTGTTTAACAAACCGATAATTGCAAATATCAGCGGATTCTCGATAGACGAATATGCTTACTGTTGTGAAAAAATTGATAAGGAAGAACAAGTTGCTATTATAGAGGTAAATATCAGCTGTCCTAATGTACATAATGGAGGAATGGCTTTCGGCACTACACCACAAGCCGCTTACGATGTAACAAAAGCTGTTAAAGCAGTAACTACAAAACCTGTTTTCATCAAACTGTCGCCGAATGTAACGGATATAGTGGCAATAGCAAAAGCATGCGAAGAAGGTGGAGCCGATGGTTTATCACTCATCAATACACTATTGGGAATGCGAATAGACATAAAAAGGCGTAAACCTGTAATAGCCAACAGAATGGGCGGTTTCTCCGGTCCTGCCGTATTCCCTATCGCAGTGCGAATGGTAAATCAAGTGGCAAATGCTTGCTCTTTACCGATTATGGGATGTGGTGGCGTATCTTCTGCCGAAGATGTAATAGAAATGATGATGGCGGGTGCTACTGCAGTACAAGTAGGAGCTATGAATCTTACAGAACCTTATATATGTAAAAATATTATAGAAAAGCTCCCTGACGTGATGAGTGAATTGAAAATTAATTCTTTAACCGACATAATAGGAATAATAAATAAGTAATATGAAACGTGATGTAATAATAGCATGCGATTTTTCAAGCGCAGAAGAGACATATAATTTTTTAGATAAGTTCACCGGAAAAAAACCTTTTGTAAAAATCGGTATGGAACTGTTTTATGCGGAAGGACCGGAAATTGTACGACAACTGAAAAAACGCGGTCACAGAATTTTTCTCGATTTAAAATTACATGACATACCTAATACCGTAAAAAAATCAATGGCAGTACTTTCACGCCTTGACGTTGACATGTGTAATCTTCACGCCGCAGGAACGATAGAGATGATGCGTGCCGCATTAGAAGGTCTTACCCGCCCGGATGGCACTCGCCCCCTTTTAATAGCAGTAACACAACTTACTTCTACAAGCGAAGAAAGAATGCATAACGACCTACTTATCAATGGCAATATAAATGATGTGGTAGTGCATTATGCCAAGAATGCCAAGATTGCAGGGTTAGATGGCGTAGTATGTTCCCCTCTTGAAGCCGGAATAGTTAAAGAGGCTTGCGGAAAAGAATTCATCACCGTAACACCGGGTATACGATTCGCCGATGGTGCCGTAGGAGACCAAGTGAGAATAACAACACCGGAACGCGCAAAAGAGATAGGCACCGACTACATCGTAGTAGGACGTCCTATTACCGCTGCAGAAAATCCCGTTGCAGCTTACGAACGTTGCCTTCAAGAATTTGTTAATGAATAATTAAAATGAAATATATGGAAAAGAAAATTGCTAAAGACTTATTATCGATAAAAGCCGTATTCCTCCGTCCGGAAGAACCATTCACATGGGCAAGCGGAATAAAAAGTCCGATATATTGCGACAACCGCCTCACACTCTCTTCAATACCTGTAAGAAATGATGTAGAAGAGGGATTGGCAGAAATTGTACGCACAAAATTTCCTGAAGCGGAAATACTTATGGGTACATCAACAGCAGGAATTGCCCACGCTGCTATAACAGCAACAATTCTTAACTTACCGATGGGCTACGTTCGCTCCGGCGCAAAAGATCATGGCAGAGGCAATCAAATAGAAGGTCGCCTTGAAAAAGGGCAAAAAGTGGTTGTTATCGAAGACCTTATATCAACAGCCGGTAGTTGCATCGAAGTGGTAAACATTCTCCGTGAAGCAGGAGCCGACGTTCTCGGCGTTGCAAGTATCTTTACTTACGGCATGAAAAAAGGATTAGACCGACTCGCCGAAGCAAAAGTAACAAATTACAGTCTCTCAAACCTCGACACTCTCGTTGAAGTTGCTGCCGAAGAGGGATACATTGCTAATGAAGACAAACAACGTCTTATTGCATTTAGAAACAACCCTTCCGACGAAAGTTGGATGAAAAAATAAACTACGATGAGACATCTTATTGAGCCTACCAATCTATCAACCAAAGAGATAGATGATTTAATGAATCTGGCTACCGACATCATCAACCATAAAGAGAAGTATAGTGAAGTATGCAAAGGGAAAAAATTAGCTACCCTATTCTATGAACCAAGCACACGCACAAGATTAAGTTTCACCGCCGCCATGATGGAGCTCGGAGGCAATGTATTAGGATTCTCCGACGCAGCAAGTTCTTCCGTCAGCAAAGGAGAAACGGTAGCCGATACAGTACGCGTTATATCCCAATTTGCAGATATTATTGCCATGCGTCACCCGAAAGAGGGTGCCCCGTATATCGCATCACAATACTCTGAAATTCCGATTATTAATGCCGGTGACGGAGGCCATAGCCACCCTACTCAAACGCTCACCGATATGCTCACTATTCACCGTGAAATAGGTAGATTCAACAACCTTACTATCGGCCTTTGCGGGGACTTAAAATATGGTAGAACCGTACACTCTCTTATCAAAGCAATGTGCCAATACGATAATATTAAATTCGTACTTATTGCACCTGATGAATTACGTCTTCCGGAATATGTAAAACACGATGTGGAGATAATTTGCAATAACAGAAACCTACCGGAATTTGTAGAAATATCATCACTCGAAGAGGCTATCCCTATGCTTGACGTGCTATATATGACTCGAGTTCAGCAAGAGAGATTTGCCAATAAAGCAGACTACGAACGACTAAAAGACAGCTTTATTCTCGACAAAGAAAAAATGCAACTCGGAAAATCCAATATGATAGTACTTCACCCACTTCCAAGAGTAAATGAAATAACCCAAGAGGTGGACGATGACCCTCGTGCTGCATATTTCCGCCAAGTACGAAACGGAAAATATGTGAGAATGGCCCTTATTTATACCCTTTTACAATGGAAGGAACAAAACAAAACAGCAGTAGAAGAGAAAAAAGAGACTAAAGAAGGACCAAAATGCACCAACCCTCATTGTATTACCACAATAGAAAAACAACCGAATCTATACTCAAAAGAAGGTAATGAATATAGGTGTATATATTGCCAATCCCCGATGCCGGAAAAATAATATTTGCCACATCAATTAATTTTTATACCTTTGCAAAAGTAAAAACAATAAAAAACAGATATCAAAAATGGACAAAACAAGTTATGCCATAGGCCTCAGTTTCGGTCAACATTTGGCAGAAAGCGGAATTAAAGGAATAGACTACAACTCTTTTGCTCGTGGAGTTGAAGCAATGTGTGAACATAAACCATTAGAAATTGACATTCAAGAAGCACAACAACTTTTAAATACCTATTTCACTAAATTACAAGAAGAAAAAGAGGCTGCTTCTGCAGACAAACGTAAAGCCGGTGAAGAATTTCTTAAAGAAAACGCAAAACGCGAAGGAGTAAAAACCCTTGATAGCGGTCTGCAATACGAAATCATTACCGAAGGAAAAGGCGCCATACCAACTGCTAATGATAAAGTTAAAGTACACTACCATGGCACATTAATAGATGGTACCGTATTCGATAGTTCCGTAAAACGCGGTGAACCTGCAGTTTTCGGTGTAACTCAAGTGATACAAGGATGGGTGGAAGCTTTACAACTTATGCCTGTAGGTTCTAAATGGAAACTCTTCATCCCTTATAACTTAGCTTATGGTGAAAGAGGCGCAGGAAGTATGATTCAACCTTACTCTGCATTAATCTTTGAAGTAGAATTATTAGATATTGTAAAATAAATAAAAACAGAAATGAATATGAAAAAAATATTTTTATTAGTAATTGCCGCTACTTTATTAATCTTTTCTTCTTGCGGTAATAAAAAAGCAGTTGAAATGACTAACGAAGCCGACTCTTTATCTTATAACATAGGATATTTGGTTGGAACTCAACAATTAAATTTCATTAAACAAATCGACTCAACAAAAATAAGTGTATATAAAAAACATATCGAAAAAGGATTTAAAGGAACAAAAGAAGAATCTGAAAACGCACAAATGGGTACCAGTTTAGGTATCTTTATCTACGGTCAATTATGTAAAGATGGCTTTATTAATGGAGACTCCGCATTAGTGGCTGATTACGACGAAATTAAAAGAGGTATTTTCGATGCTCTTGATAAAAAAGAAAGCGAATTGGATGATAATCAAATACGAGAGTTTATTAACGATACCTTCAAAAAAGCAATGAATAAACAAGAAATAACAACAGATGATGTTAAAAAACTGAATTATTACATTGTTTATTCAGATGTAAAAAATATTATGAATCAAAATGTAATAAACAGTGACCCTAAAGAAATCGAAAAATTCAAAAAAGCATTCTCCGATGTAAATGCTGATAATTACATTGAGAAACAAGCTTTTTTTGTAGGAAATGAAATAGCAAATAATATTGGCAAAGATGAATCTCTTTTCGACTTAAATACCGTTTGCAATATAGAATTAGTAAAAAGAGGTGTAATAGATGCTTTTGATAAGGACGAAACTTACACAACATTAGAAAAGAGTCAAGAATTTGTACAATCTTTTCAAATGAAAAAATATCTTCAAGCACAACAAAAGATACAAGAAGAAAATGCACTTCTTTACTCCGACAACAAAAAACAAGGTGAAGATTTCTTGGCAACAAATAAAGAACGCCCTGAAGTAAAAACAACAGAAAGTGGTTTACAATACGAAATTATCAAACAAGGAAAAGGTAAAACACCAACTGCTACTGATATGGTTAAGGTGCATTATCACGGCACACTAATCGATGGCACTGTATTCGACAGTTCTGTAGAGCGTAATGAACCTGCTACTTTCGGCGTTTCTCAAGTAATAAAAGGATGGACAGAAGCACTTCAACTTATGCCTGTAGGATCTAAATGGAAACTTTACATCCCTTACGACCTCGCTTATGGCGATAGAGAAGTTAGCGAAACAATAAAACCTTTCTCTACTCTTATTTTCGAAGTTGAATTACTCGATATAGTAGAAGAAGAAAAATAATTAGACAACCCATATGAAAAAATTATTTATATTACTGTTAATCATTGCGTTAATACCATCAGTGACATTAAATGCACAGACTAAAAAACGCAATTTTAAAAAATTAACAGCTACAGAGTTAACCACCACAAGCGACTCCTTAAATTATGCTATGGGGTATGCTTCCGGTGTTCAAAACCGTTTTGATGTACTCAAAGGCGATACTCTTAAATTAAAAAACCTAATCTCTTTCTGCTTAGGCCTCGAATCTGCATATAAAGATAAAGACGCTACGGCAAATGCGAATTTGAATGGTAAAACCATAGCAGAAAGCATGTTAAAAATTGCAAACGAGGATAGCGAAAAACTAATCCCTGTTGAAGGGTTTAAACTGAATATCGATTCCGTTTCAAAAGGTATTATCTATGCTTTGAGAAAAGACAACGATAATTTTAATTTAAATGAGTATTCTTCTTTTATCAACGAACATGTTTTTACTCCATTACAAACAGGAGAAAATATTAATCTCAGCCAATCTTTGGCAGATAGTATTTCGCTCTTCTTCGGATTCATGAATGGTCAAAACATACTAAAGCACATGGTAAAAGGCGACACTGCATCTCACTTGATAGACGCCCTTGTAAACGGCTATAATTCATACATCAAAAATAGTGACAATATTTCAAACTTCAGCAAAGGCGAAATGTTGGGTCATTTACTTTGGGAGCAAATCGGCAATATTCAAAATTTCTTTGATTCAGAAAAAATCCCGGTAAACAAACCAATGGTACTCAACGGATTAATCGATGGAATCATGCAAAATCCAAAAGCCGCATTAAACTTTGAACAATCAAAAAACTTCATTGATAGTTTAGGCCAAAAAATTCAAAGTGAGAGAATGGCTACTCAAGCACAATTAAATCAAAACGAGGCTATTAAAAATCAACAAGAGGGTTTTGCTTTCTTACAAAATAATGCATTAAGACCGGAAGTTACTACCACCGAGTCCGGACTTCAATACGAAATTATCAAACAAGGTACAGGAGCAAAACCTACTGAATCAAGCACCGTTAAGGTTCATTACGAAGGCAAATTAATTGACGGCACAATATTCGACAGCTCTTATCAACGAGGCGAACCTATTGAATTTGTGCCAACCCAAGTGATTAAAGGATGGACAGAAGGTTTGCAATTGATGTCTGAAGGCTCTACTTATATTTTCTACATCCCTTATAATCTTGCCTACGGATCTAATGGTGCAAGTAATGTAATTCCTCCATATGCTACATTGATTTTTAAAATCGAATTAATACAAATAGTAAAATAATGAAGAAACTTAAAATAATTGCATTTCTTATATTTTCACTTGCTATGACTGTTGTTACAAATTCTTGTAACAACAGTCATTGTAATATTTCTTTACAATCTAAAAACGATTCTTTAAATTATGCCGTCGGTATTAAAGAAATGACTATTGTTCGTGACGCTCTTTTAAAGAAAAACGATACTATTACTGCCGAAGACAAATCAAACGTCATAAAAGGATTCAACTTTCTTTATAATAACAAAGACCTTGATAAAGACCAAATTAGAGCTATATACAATGGTATAATGATGGGCGATAATTTCAACTATATTCTAAAAGACGGATTCCTTTTTGGTGACTCAAATATCGTTAATAACATTGACATAATTTGCCAAGGAATTACCGACGCAATATATTTGAGAGACTGGGTTAAGGACTCTCGCTCAGCCCAAAAATGGATACAAAATAAGGTACATACTCCTCTTACAAAAGAAGAAGTTGACACGGCAAATTATATCATGGGCTTCTTAAACGGGCACCAAATACGTAATATGGTTCTGAAAACCGATACTTCAAAAGAATTTAAAGAAATCTTTTGTAAAAATCTCTTTGAAGCTATGGATGGTAGCAAATCCGCTTACTTGGAAGGAATAAAAGGTTACAATAACTTCAAAAAAAGATTTGCAGACAACACAATAATCTTCAACGACTCCGATTTTGTAAAATCAGAAGATATATTACTTGCCGGTTTCTTCTGCTATTTTGAAGACAAAACACCTCTAATAGAAGAAAAAGAGGCGTTGGATATGCTTACAAATTATTTCCAATCAAGGTCTTCAAAAATTAAAGAAGAGATTAATGAAAGTAAAAAAGAACACGACAATTTCTTTGAAGAGAATCTAAAAAAAGAAAATGTTTTTGAAACAACTGATAAGAACGTACAATACGAAATTCATAAAAAAGGAGAAGGTGAAATTGCTACGGTAAACGACACTATATTAGCACATTCCATAATATCTATCAGAGGCGAAAAAGAGATTGACAATAGCTACAAAAAAGGGAAACCGATAAAATTATCCTTATACAATATGACACCTGCTTGGAAAGAGATATTTACCCAAATGCCGGCAGGCAGTAAATTCACTATTTACAACCGCCACGATAAAAAAACAGACCCTAGCGACCCTATCCCTCCATTGTCGATAATGACTTTCGAAATAGAAATATTACAGATAATAAAAGGAAAATAAAATAAGCTTATGCACAAACTCATCACAATATTAGGTGCAACAGCTACAGGAAAAACTACTCTCGCCGCTCACCTTGCTCTAAAGATGAACGGCGAGATTATTAGTGGCGACTCACGTCAAATATACAAAGGTATGGATATCGGCACCGGTAAAGATATTGACGACTATACTATTAACGGAATAAAAATACCATACCATCTTATTGATATCCGCCCCGCCGGATATAAATATAACATCTACGAATTTTACCGGGATTTTCATAAAGCCAAGAATGATATTGAACAAAGGGGAAAACAAGCTATCCTTTGCGGTGGTAGCGGATTATATCTCGAAACCGTGCTCAAAGGATATAATATGATAGAAATCAAACCCAATGAAGAGTTAAGACAGAAATTAAAAGATAAAACTATCGACGAATTAGCTGCTATACTTCAAAGTTACCCCGACTATAAAGCACATAATACTACAGATTTAGAAACGAAACAACGAGCTATTAGAGCTATAGAAATAGCCGACTACTATTATAAACACAACGAAAAACCTACTGATTTAAAGGGTATTGACTCCATAATTATCGGCGTTGACGTGGATAGAGAATTACGTAGAAAAAGAATTTCCGACCGACTGATACAACGCCTCAATACAGGAATGGTAGAAGAGGTAAAAAATTTATTGGATTCCGGTATAAAACCCGATGATTTAATATACTACGGATTGGAATACAAATTCATCACGCAATACTTGATAGGAGAATTGCAATACAACGAAATGGTAAAATTATTAGAAATCGCTATTCACCAATTCGCAAAAAGACAGATGACTTGGTTTAGAGGAATGGAAAAAAGAGGAATAAAAATTCATTGGATTGACGGAACTCAAGACGTAGATAATAGAGTAAAAGAGTGTATGGAATATATAAATTCACAAAATTAACAACACAAAAAAAACTAATAATCAAATAGATACAAAGTGCATAAAATTTCCTAAAGAAAAATTGCGTAACTTATTAATAAAAACAGTAACTTTGCACTCGCAAAAAATCAATGATCGGGATGTAGCGCAGCCCGGTTAGCGCGCTTGCTTCGGGAGCAAGAGGTCCCGGGTTCAAATCCCGGTATCCCGACAAAATCATTACTAGAATTTTATCACCTAAAAAGAGGTTGTGTCAATAAAAAATGTGGCATAACCTCTTTTTTTTAGTAATAATCAACATAATAACAAAAAAAATAACTAACTTTGTACTTAGGTGTGCAATATCAATTTTCAACGAAACACAATGTCACACCACCTGTTAAATAGTTAATTAACAACATTTTATAAATATGAACATATCATACAATTGGCTTAAAAAGTACATTACTACTAACTTAACAGCAGAAGAAATTGCAAAAATATTAACATCTATTGGTTTGGAAGTAGGTTGTGTAGAAGAGGTAGAAAGCATAAAAGGCGGATTAAAAGGTCTCGTAGTAGGGGAAGTATTAACCTGCGTAAACCACGAAAATTCCGACCATCTACACGTAACTACGGTAACAATAGGCCAAGAGCCGCTACAAATAGTATGCGGAGCCCCAAACGTAGCAGCCGGTCAAAAAGTAATCGTTGCAACAATAGGTACTGTACTTTATAGCGGTGAAGAGAGTTTTACAATAAAAAAATCAAAAATAAGAGGCGTGGAATCTTTTGGTATGATTTGCGCCGAAGATGAAATTGGTGTTGGCAAATCTCACGATGGTATCATGGTTCTACCAAACGATACCCCTGTAGGAATGGAAGCAAAAGATTATTTCCATATCGAGAACGACACTCTTATCGAAGTGGATATTACTCCGAATCGCTCGGATGCAACATCCCATTATGGTGTAGCGCGTGACCTTGCCGCCTATTGCCATGCTCACGGTATAGACTATAAACTTACAAAACCATCGGTAGACGATTTTAAAATCGACAACCACTCTCTTGAAATAAAAATTGACAAAGTAGATGCAACTCGTTGCCCGAGATATTCCGGCATTACCGTAACCAATGCAACAGTAAAAGAGTCGCCGGACTGGCTCAAAAATGCATTGCAAGTGATAGGATTAAGACCTATAAACAACGTTGTTGATGCCACAAACTATATCCTACATGCTTTCGGACAACCTCTTCATGCCTTTGATGCCGACAAAATTAAAGGAGGGGAAATTAACGTTTGCACCGTAGCCGAAGGCACAAAATTCGTCACCCTCGATGGTGTAGAGCGTAACCTAAACGCCGAAGATTTAATGATTTGCAATGCTGAAGAGCCAATGTGTATCGGTGGTGTTTTCGGCGGATTAGACTCGGGAGTTACAGAAAACACTAAAAATATTTTCATAGAATCGGCCTATTTTAACCCTGTATCAATACGTAAAACCGCACATAGATTCGGACTAAATACCGACGCAAGTTTCAGATACGAACGCGGAATCGACCCTCACAACACTATCTACGTTCTTAAATATGCCGCAATGCTTATCAAAGAGTTTACCGGAGGTGAGATATCTTCTGATATTCAAGATATTTATCCAAATAAAATTGATAACTTCTCCGTTACAGTTACTTTAAACAAAATTCAATCGTTGATAGGTAAAAATTTGGAAGAGGCTGAAATAGAAAGGATATTAGAGGGCTTGGAGATACAAATTATTTCTAAAGAAAACGGCACTTACAAATTAGAAGTTCCCGCTTACCGCGTGGATGTTCAGCGTGATGTAGATGTTATTGAAGATATCCTACGCATATACGGATATAATAACGTAGAAATTAACGACAAACTGAACTCCAACCTTATCTTCAGCAAAGGCGTAAATCCGGACAAATGTCAAAACCTTATTTCAGAACAACTTACTGCATGCGGTTTCAATGAAATACTGAATAATTCGCTTACAAAATCAAGCTATTACGAGCATCTTGACACATATCCCGCTAAAGAATGCGTGCGAATAATGAATAGCCTTAGTGCAGACTTGAATGTAATGCGTCAAACACTACTCTTCGGTGGATTGGAAAGTATTAACCGAAATGCAAACCGCCAAATGCCGGACTTAAAATTCTATGAATTCGGTAATTGCTACCACTATCACGAAGAAAAGAAGTGCGACGACCCATCCCATATGAGTGCCTACTCCGAAGAATATCATTTAGGATTGTGGATTACAGGTAATAAAACATCTTTAAACTGGAGTGAGAAGTCGAATGAAGTATCGTTCTACCAATTAAAAGCTTACGTTCATAATATCCTTACCCGCATGGGAGTAAACATTATGAATACAAAAACGAAAGAAATTTCGAATGAAATCTATACTCAAGCCCTCGTTATTACTACAAACGGAGAAAAAGAATTGGCTACAATAGGTATTATATCTCCGAAATTATTAAAACAATTCGACATCGAAAATCCGGTATACTATGCTGATATTCAATGGAAACAACTCTTAAAAGAATATGGCAAACACAAAATCAGTTATACTGAATTATCAAAATTCCCTGAAGTAAAACGAGATTTGGCTTTACTTATCGACAAATCTGTTGAATTCAAACAAATAGAAAGTATTGCTTTTGAAACAGAGAAAAAATTATTGAAATCCGTAACACTTTTCGACGTTTATGAAGGTAAAAATCTTGAAGCCGGTAAGAAATCATATGCAGTAAACTTCACCCTTCAAGACAAAGAAAAGACTTTGACCGACAAGCAAATAGATGCTATCATGCAAAAACTCATCAAAGCCTTTACAGAAAAATTAAATGCTAAATTAAGATAAATAAAATAGAGAGTTCTACCCCCGCAAGTAAGTAGAACTCTCTATTATTTACTATATGTATATGAATTCGCTAACATTAAATCAGTTAATAACCAATCAATTGGCTTTTGAACCTACACACCAGCAGGCTACATTGATTTCTATGTTATCTGAATTTATATGCAAGCCATCAGAGCATAAAGCATTTATTATCAATGGTTATGCCGGCACGGGAAAGACTTCTGTAATAAGCGGTTTAATACAAGCTCTCAATCGAACGGAACTGAAAACTGTATTATTAGCTCCTACAGGTCGCGCAGCAAAAGTCTTAAGTAATTATTCCGGACACAGCGCATATAGTATTCACAAAATAATATATCGACAAAAATCTGCCGGCACAGATGAATTCAACATCAACTACAACAAATGCAAGAATACCGTATTCATCATTGACGAGGCATCAATGATATCCAACACGGCAACAGACAACACAAAATTCGGCAGCGGTAAATTATTAGATGATCTAATAGAATACATATATACCGGAGATAATTGTTGCATGATACTATTGGGCGATATTGCTCAATTACCACCAATATTTCAGCATAATTCGCCGGCATTAAATGCAGATATCATTAAGCATTACGGACTTGACACAGAGACTTTTAATCTAACAGAAGTACTCCGTCAATCGTCAGAAAGCGGCATCTTATACAATGCCACAATGATTAGAAATGCTATCAATAATAACGATATCTCTCCTATTCATTTTGACGTTGACTTTAAAGATATTACAAAAGTAAGTGGAGAAGAATTGATTGATTTAATCAACTCTTCTTATTCCAATGTCGGTCAAGAAAACACAATCATTCTCACCTATTCAAACAAAAGAGCTACCCTATACAATAGAGGGATACGAAACCAGGTGCTGATGAAAGAGAGTGAATTATCAAATGGTGACTTCTTGATGATAACAAAAAACAACTATTTCTGGTCAAAACCATACGAAAATCTCGACTTTATTGCGAATGGCGACATTGCAGAGATAATCAGAGTCGGGCATTTTCATGAGATGTACGGAGCTCGATTTGCAGATATCACCATGCGCTTAATAGATTATGATATGGAAGTAACGGCACGTATACTTATCGATTCACTCTATGCCGACACGGCTTCCGCTATAGAAGAGCTCAACACAAAAATTCTCAATGGTATGCTTGAAGATTACGAAGTACCGGTTTCTAAACAGCAATTTTGGAAAGATGCTCAACAAAACGAGTATTATAATGCCCTTCAAGTAAAATTCGCTTACGCCATTACCGGACATAAAGCTCAAGGCGGTGCGTGGCAGCACGTATTTATCGACCAAGGATACCTGACACGAGAAATGATTACTAAGGAGTATTACCAATGGCTTTATACAGCAGTGACACGCGCCACGGAAAAACTCTATTTAGTTAATTTCTCCAACTTCTTTTTTAATGAATAAAAAATCAACAAAACATATATTATTATGATAAAAAAAAGAATTAGAAATGCACTTGCTTTTTGTGCATTGATGTCGATTTTACCATGTTGTACTACGGTAAATATTGACAATATGGAAGTAACCTATAACCCCTCTTTAGCAGTGCCTATCGGCAATTTCAACGCCTCTCTATTTGACGTGGTAGATTACGTAAACGCTGATTATTTAGAAGCAGATAGCAGTACAAATATGGTATACTATATTTGGAGAGAGAATAATAATACCATCAATTTCGACCTTAATGACTTCTCTTACGGTGAAGTTGTTACATTTACGGAAAAATTGGAAAATCTCGATCCTTTCTCTTCTCTATTAGGGGACGGAAAATTCAATATTCCTACAGGAGATTACGACTTTACTACGACATCTTCATACGAATTCAGATACAACGAAAATACCTCGGAGAAAATTATTGAAATAGATAGCGTTACAATATCCAATGCACAGTTTAATTGTGACATCAACGTCGGCGGTATCTCTTTGTCAAACGAAAATTGGCTTGAAATAATGTTCGTTTTCCCTAATATTACGAATAGTGAAAAAAATCAATTTTCAATTAAACTGACCTCAAATACAGGTTCCATAAGAAAAGAAATGAGCAATTTTACCGCCTATTTCTCTGATGATAAAAACACAACTAATTTAAAATTATTCTACACTCTTCACAGCAATGGCTCTCTATCTTTCGAAAAGAATTTACAAGTTGACTACACCACAAAGATAAGCTCCATAGATGTAAATGCTATTTATGGCTATTTCTGGAGCAAAGAGGCTATTACAAACGATGAAATACATGCTGAAATACCAACAGATTTCTTTAATCAAGATTTATTTGTATCAAACAAATTATTATTCAGCAATCCGGAAATATACATGAATGTGTACAACACCAACGGATTACCGGTAAGATTTTTTGTTGACGAAATATATGCCACCTCTAATAGTGGCAACAAATATTATGCAGATTTTAACGGAAATAAATATTGCTCTATGGATATTAAAAGAGCAGATACTCCCGGTGAAACTGCAAAAACTACAATAAAATTCGATAAAGATAATGGTAAAACTTATCAATTGTTTGAGGAATTTCCAAAAGACATACACTACAAATGGAAAATTTTTATCGACGATGTCAATAAAACTCCTCGTCAATTTGCTTTCATCCCTGCGAATATGAAAATGGACATTGAAGTGCGTTTACCTCTACAATTTAACCCTACTTCAGAGCTCTCATATAAGGATACTATCGACGCCGATTTCAGTTCATTGGCAGAGGATGATATTATCCCTGAAGAAATTGATATAGAATACATTAACATACATCTTGATATAGCAAACGGACTTCCTGTAAATATTGACGGCACTTTCGAATTCCTCGATGAAAACGACAATGTTGTTTATTCCGTAGACTCCGTAGCAATAGCTTCAGCTACAATTAATGATGAAGGAATTGCCCAACTCCATAGCGAATCGCATATCCTATTACCTTTTAAAGGTGATGATATCGAACTACTTTTCAAAACTAAAAAAATTAACCTAACCGCTAAAGTATCGGGATATAATAACGAATCTAAAATTGACATTCGTGCCAATAATAGATTAAATATTCATATAAGTGCTTTTGCAAAAGCTAAAGCTACAGCAAATTTAGATTCTATCACTAATAAATAACAACTGTCAATTATGAAAATTAAAAATATACTTATACCGTTTTTATTCATATTATTAAGTGTTGGATCTGTCTCTTCCCAAAATACATCCACTCTATATTTTATGAAAGATATTGCAGAACGTAATGAGATGAACCCGGCTTTCACTCCAAACTGCAAATTCTATTTCGATTTTATCGTCTTACCAAATCTATATTTAGGTGTCGGAACAAATGATTTTGCTGTTAAAGACTTTGTTTTTAACAAAAATGGTGTGACGGAAAATTTCTTGTCCTCACAAGAGAATATCGACAGATTCTATAAAAATATCCGTCCTTCCACTCGATTTAATCTAAATCTGAATTTAAATATACTCTCATTCGGATTTCAAGTAAAGAAACACTACTTTACTTTTGATTTAGGACTCAAAGCCGATGCAACGGTATTTATGCCAAAAGACCTATTCAAGTTAGTACTTTACGGCACCCCGGAAGAGTATAAAGTTAATAGTTATAACTTAAAATCATTAGGTGGAGATGTAAACTTATACTCCGATATTGCATTAGGATATACCAATATCATCAACGAAAAATGGAGTGTTGGAGGTAAAGTAAAATTTTTGATGGGTTATGCAAACTTTACTACAAATGTGGACAAACTCACACTTGATGCATCTCGCGAGAATTGGACTTTAAGGGCAAATGCACATGCTAATGCATCACTTCCAATCACATACGAAAGAACCGAAGAGGGAGGTATAGATACCGAATCTATCGCTTTACAAAGCAAAAACGAGCTTCTTCAACTGCTTTATAAACCTGCCGGATATGGTGCTGCTATTGACCTCGGTTTTACTTATAAACCGATAAAAAGCTTAACTCTCTCCGCTGCAATTACCGATTTCGGCTTTATCTATTGGAACAAAAACATCACTAACGGAACTATTGACGGAGCCCAAAATATTGATGGATTTGTAGATTATTCTTTAGGAGACACTCTCTCAGGCGAAGTAATACAAGAGAGATTGCAAGAAATTGGAAATGAAATTCTTGAAAGCATGGAAATTTCAGAGGAACCAAAGAATTATTTCTCTGCGCTGAGAGCAAATTTCGTTACCGGCATCGAATACGGAGTGCTTAAAGACAAAATTTCCTTCGGTCTTGTCAACCAATTGCATTTCAATCATAAAAATGTTTATGACGAACTTACATTAGCAGTAAATTTCCGTCCTGCAAATTGGTTTAAAACTTCATTCAGTTACTCATTCTTAAACGGAAGAGGCTCTAATTTAGGCTTTGGTGTAAACTTCCTAGTCGGACCATTTAATATGTATTTGATTACCGACTTTATACCACTCTCTTGGACTTGGGTTGAATCGGAAAAAATCGAAATTGCCAATAACAGATTACCATTACCATATCGCACACAATATACTAATATCCAAGTAGGTATGGCATTAAATATCCATCAAGACGTACGCGACAAAGACGGCGATGGAGTGTATGGTAAAAAAGATAAATGTCCTGACACAGATATGGATTTACTTCGCTTACAATGTCCTGATGCCAAACGCAAAGAATTGGTTGACAAACACGGATGTATTTACGACGATGATAAAGACGGAATACATAATTGCTACGATAAATGTCCCGACACACCTGCAGGCGTAGAGGTAGACGGCATAGGATGCCCGGTAGACACAGACAAAGATAGTGTGCCTGACTACCTTGATAAATGTCCTGATACCCCTAAAGGCGTAAAAGTAGACGCTAACGGATGCCCTATAGACAGCGATGGTGATCGTGTGGCAGACTATCTCGATAAATGCCCTGATACCCCTAAAGGCGTAGAAGTAGACGCTGACGGATGCCCGGTAGATAGCGATGGCGACGGCGTGGCAAACTACCTCGACAAATGCCCTGATACCCCTAAAGGTATAAGAGTTAATAACGACGGATGCCCTCTCGACTCCGATGGCGACGGAATTAATGACGACGAAGATAAATGCCCTGACAAACCGGGACCTGCAAGCAATTTCGGTTGTCCGGAACTCAAAAAAGAGGTGCGTAACCTGTTTAAAAAAGCTATGAACGGTATCCAATTTGAAACAGGAAAAGATGTTATCAAGAAAGTTTCATACCCTATCCTCGACCAAATCGTTGCCGTAATGGAGCTTAACGAAGAATACAACCTTACTATAAGTGGACATACAGATGACGTAGGGGACGAAGCCAAAAACTTAGACCTTTCTAAACGCCGTGCCGCATCAGTACGTAACTATTTGATAAACAAAGGTATTGATGAAAAACGACTCACTTCTGAAGGCTACGGAGAAAGCAAACCTATTGCTGATAACAAAACGTCAAAAGGTCGTGCTTTAAACCGCCGCGTAGAATTTGAAATAAGTTACGAAACAGTAACTTACGAAAAAGTAGAGAATCCTGAGTTACAGAATATCAACAACGAAAACGACTCAATCAAATAACATGACATTATGAAACTAAAAAATTTAATAGCAATATCACTGGCAGCAATAAGTATTGTTTCTTGTTCGGAAAAGCCACAAAAATACGCCTCCTACGACGACTATCCCGTATATAAAGGCAATGATTTAGGTGTAACATATAGTGCCGAATCATCCACCTTTAAAGCCTGGTCGCCGGAAGCTGAAGAGGTTAGATTAAACCTCTATGAAGATGGAGTAATAGGGGCACCTTACGCCACATACGACATGAAATATGATGGAGAAGGTGTATGGAAATACACTGTAAAAGAAGACCTTATAGGTAAATTCTTCACTTTTCAAATTAAGCAAAACGACAAATGGCTTGGAACTACTCCGGGTATATGGGCAAAAGCCGTAGGATGCAATGGAGATAGAGCCGCCATCATTGATTGGAATTCTACTAATCCTGAAGGATGGGAAAATGACAAACGTCCGGAAATGAAATCATTTACAGATGCTATCATCTATGAAGTACATATGAGAGATTTCACTATTTCCCCCTCCTCAGGAAGTTCTTTCCCTGGCAAATTCTTAGGTCTTTCTGAAACCGGAACCAAATCGCCGGAAGGAGAAAAAACCGGACTCGACCATCTTTTGGACTTAGGTATCAGTCATGTACAAATATTACCAATGTACGACTACGGATCAATAGACGAAACCAAATTAAACCAAAACAATTACAATTGGGGATACGACCCCAAAAATTACAATGTGCCGGAAGGAGGATATTCTACCGATCCATATGCACCTAATGTAAGAATTTACGAACTCAAATCCATGATACAAAAATTACACTCTGTAGGCATACGAGTAATCATGGATGTAGTTTATAATCATACCTTTGTAGGAGCGGAATCTCATTTAAATTTAATGGCACCGGGGTACTTCTATAGAATGAAATCCGATAGCACTTGGAGTAACGGTTCGGGATGTGGTAATGAAACCGCTTCAGAGCGACCAATGATGCGACAATTCATAATAGAATCCGTAAAATATTGGATTAATGAATATCATATCGATGGATTCAGATTCGACTTAATGGGAATTCATGACATAGAAACGATGAAAACCATCAGAGCGGCAGTAGATGAAATCGACCCATCGATATCTATACACGGAGAAGGATGGGCAGGAGGAGAATGTGCGATACCTGAAAGCGAAAGAGCAGTAAAACAAAATGCCCCACTCTTCGCCCCTATAGCAGTATTTAGCGATAATATCCGCGATGGACTTCGTGGCAACTGGACAGAGGGCGATGCAGGAGGATTCCTCGCCGGCAAAGATTTGGATGAAACCATAAAATTTGGCATTGTAGGAGCTACAAACCACCCTCAAGTCGACTTCACCAACATCATCCATTCAAATGCCCCTTATGCAACAACTCCGGCTCAAGTAATCAACTACGTCTCTTGCCATGACGACCCTTGCATTGTTGACAAACTTAAAGCCACTTGCCCTGAAGCTACTATAGATGAGATAATTAAAATGGACCTCTTGGCTCAAACAATAGTTTTCACAAGTCAAGGTGTGCCATTTATATACGCCGGAGAAGAGGTGCTACGCGACAAAAAAATGGTTCATAACAGCTACAACTCTCCCGACTCAATAAACGAGATAAATTGGAGTAACAAAGCAAAATACAATAACGTATATAAATTCTATCGCTCCCTTATCCAATTACGTAGATGTCACCCCGCTTTCCGAATGAATAGTGCCGAGAGTGTTGCGGAAAACCTTCGCTTTATGGAATCGGAACCGGGCATAATCGCCTATACTATTAACGCAAAAGAATGTGGCGACTCATGGTCTAAAATAATGGTTATTCTAAATAGAAATAAAGAACCTAAAAACATAAACCTTGACGGCGAAACTTGGAATGTATATTTAAAAGACGAAACATTTATCGTTGAAGAAAAACAAAAAGTGTCAAACACTATCACGATAAATCCTACAACGGCTATCATTCTATACCAAGAATAATAGATGTATTTATATGTTTAAAAACATATAATCAAACATAATAAAAACATAACGAATTGAATAGCAATAGCAACAAAATAGACTTTAAATAATTTTGCTATTTAGAAAAAAATTCGCACCTTTGCATTATAAAATGCCGAGGTGCGTTTTTATTTATAAACACAAAAAATAAGAGTTTTTTATTATGAATTTCAGTAGAAAATTATTTATCGGATTATTAATGATTGCTTGCTTTTCCGTAACTGCACACTGTCAAGATAAATCATTAAAAGCCTACGTAATAGGATTTTACAATTTAGAAAATTTATTCGACACAATAAATGACCCAAATAAAAACGACGAACAATTTCTACCTGATGGAGATTACTCATGGGGTACATTAAAATACACCAACAAACTGAAGAAAATGTCGTATGCCATATCTCAAATGCCAAAAAATTTAGCGGTATTAGGCGTTTCTGAAGTAGAGAACATCGACGTATTACAAGATTTGGTAAAAGAAGAAAGTATAATCGACAGAAACTTAAAGCCGATATTGGTAGAGGGTCCGGACAAGCGAGGAGTAGATGTAGGCTTATTATATAACCCGGCATTTTTCACCCCGACAAACGTAACATCCACTCGCATCATCAGCGAAATACCCGACTTTTATACCAGAGATCAACTCTGCGTTTCAGGCTTGTTAGACAACGAAGAAATACATATCATAGTACTCCATTGGCCATCAAGAGGAGGCGGTTTAAAACGTTCTAACCCACGCCGTGCCGATGCAGCAAAAACTACAAAACACATCTGTGATTCACTCTTTAAAATCAATCCACAAGCAAAAATCGTCATCATGGGCGACCTTAATGACGACCCTGTCGACGCCTCTGTCACCAAACACCTCGGAGCAAAAGGCCAAAAAGAGAGCGTTGCCCCTCAAGAATTATTCAATACCACTTACAGCTTATACAAAAAAGGTATTGGTTCGCTCGCATATCAAGATTTGTGGAACCTTTTCGACCAAATTATAATTTCCCACGACCTGCTTGGAAAAGATTATAACACACTAAAATACTGGAAAACAGAAATCTTTAATAAAGACTTTCTAAAACAGCACGAAGGTAAATACAAAGGATATCCGCTACGAACACACTCCGGCGGAGTATGGACTAACGGCTATAGCGACCACTTCCCTAGTTTAATGTGGGTAGTAAAATACAACGAAGCACAAGAAAGCAAATAAACGAACCACATTAAAAGGTTTTTAGAACAACAACGTAACAGTTCACAAAAAATAAGATAGAATGGCTAAAAAGGCAAAATTCCACTACAATCCGGAGACCCTTTCGTTTGAAAGAGTGGAAACATCTGCGCGAAACATTCTGAAAAAAATCTTTATACACCTTTTTTCAAGTGCAGCCATCGGCTTTATTCTATTTCTCATCTTCACACTCTTAATAGATTCTCCTGAAGAGAAACAGCTGAAAAAAGACTTGGAAACGATGAAAGTAAAATATCGGCTGTTAGACAAGAAAGTAGATCAACTGACAAAAATATCTCACGACTTACAACAGAGAGATAACAACCTTTACAGAGTAATTTTCCAAGCTGAGCCACTGCCCGACTTCACCGCAGGATACAGCAATGAAGGCGCATTAATTAACGAATTATCAGATAAAAGCAGCTCAAAAATTCTCAACGAGACATCCAAAAAAGTTGAGATGCTCAGCAAACAAATCTACTCACAAATACAGTCATACGATGAGATAGTGGAATTATTAAAAACAAACGAAACAAAACTACAAAATATTCCGGCGATACAACCGATACTAAATAAAGATTTAACTAAAGTAGCATCCGGATTCGGCTATCGTATCGACCCTGTATACCACACAAGAAAGATGCATACCGGTATGGACTTTACAGCCCCGATAGGCACGGATATCTTTGCCACAGGAAACGGAGTTGTAACTTTTGCCGGGTGGAAACAAGGCTATGGCAATACTATAATTATCGATCATGGCTTTGGTTACGAAACATTGTACGCACACTTAAAGAAAATAAAAGTACGAGAACGGCAAAAGATAAGTCGCGCCGACATAATCGGTTCTGTAGGAAATACCGGAAAAAGTACCGGTCCTCACCTCCATTACGAAGTAATCTTCAAAGGTCAACATGTCGACCCATTGAACTTCTATTTCTTAGACTTATCACCGGAAGAATACGACAAAATGATACAATTAGCACAGAACGCAGGTCAAGTACTTGACTGATAACAACAAATAACCGTCTATGATAGATTATCACAATCTTACTCCTGAACAAGAACAGGAAATGATAAATAACGAGTTTAAAGCACTACTCAATGATTATGCGGCAACTCAACACAAGCAAAGAGTAGAGATAATAACAAAAGCTTTTGAATTTGCCAACAAAGCCCACAACGGCACCAAACGTCGTTCCGGGGAACCATACATCATGCACCCCCTTGCTGTGGCAAGAATAGTAGTGAATGAAATAGGACTCGGCTCAACATCTATCTGTGCAGCTCTTCTGCACGACGTTGTAGAAGATACAGACTATACATTAGAGGATATTGAACGAGAATTCAACCCGAAAATAGCTTCCATAGTAAACGGACTGACAAAAATTTCCGGAGGTATTTTCGGAGATAATGCTTCCGCTCAAGCAGAGAATTTTCGCAAATTAATACTTACAATACCGGAGGATGTAAGGGTAATCCTTATCAAAATGGCAGACCGACTACATAATATGCGTACACTCGGATCGATGCCACCCGCAAAACAACTTAAAATTACGGGAGAAACTCAATACATCTATGCCCCACTCGCCCAAAGATTAGGTTTCTTCCTGATAAAAACAGAGTTAGAAAACCTTAGTTTTAAATACGAACAACCAAGTATCTACGCAAAATTAGAGAGGCAAATTCTACAAGCCACTCCGATGTTGGAAGACTCTTTCCAAATTTTTATTCAACCTATAAAAAAGATTCTCGACAGCTACAATTATCAATACGATATCGTAAAAAGGATAAAATCTCCATACAGTGTATTCAAGAAAATGCAGACAAAACACTGTACTTTTGAAGAAGTTTACGACCTGCTTGCAGTACGTATCATACTAAAACCAAAAGAAGGGGAGAATGAAAAAGCCAACTGTTGGGTAACATATTCCGCGATAACAAGTATTTACACACCCCATCCCGACCGTACACGAGATTGGATTAATACTCCGAAGAGCAATGGATACGAAGCCCTACACGTAACGGTGATGGGCCCAGGAGGTAACTGGATTGAAGTACAAATACGTAGCCAACGTATGAACGACATTGCCGAACGCGGACTTGCAGCACATTGGAAGTATAAAACCGGAGAGAAAACCGAATCAGACCTCGATCAATGGTTTAAATCCGTAAAAGATATGCTTGATTCCAGCGATTTTACTAACGCTATAGAATTCATGGATACCTTTAAATTAAACCTCTATTCTTCTGAAATATTTGTATTTACACCAAAAGGCGACATCCATAAAATGCCGGCAAAATCCACCGCCCTCGACTTCGCTTTCGCATTACATTCCGACATTGGCACTCACTGTATAGGAGCTAAAGTAGACCACAAATTAGTACCTATCAGTTACGAACTACAAAGCGGAGACCAGATAGAGATACTGACATCTCCAAACCAAAAACCACAAGCAGAATGGCTCGAATTCTGTACGACAAGTAAGGCAAAAGCGCATCTTCGTACTTATCTGAAAAAAGAACTTAAAGAATTCACTAAAATCGGACAAGACAAAGTAGAAGATGCCCTTAAGAATATTAAGCAAAAAATAAATGCCGCTACACTACAACAACTGATAAATCACTATAAAGTACAAAATGCCAACGAATTATACCTTAATGTAGGAAACGGAAAAATTCAATTAGACGATGTACCTACAATATTCTCAAACCAAACACAAAGTAAATGGATGAGAATATGGAAATTACAATTTGGCAGTTTCAACAAAAAAGAGGCAGAGCAAACTACTACACAAACCCCCGTTATCAACAGCAAAAAAACCATACACATCACAGATGCCGATGTAGGAGCAGGTTACAAAATTGCCGATTGTTGCCAACCGATTCCGGGCGATAACGTATTGGGATTTATCGATGATAGCGGAACAGTAATAGTACATAAATGCGATTGCCCCGTAGCTCTAAAACTACAAGCCAATTACGGAAATCGTATTCTTTCGGCCGATTGGGAGACAAAACGTGTACTCTCTTTCTTAACAACAATAGAGATATCCGGTATCGACCAAACCGGACTGTTAAAACAGATAGTACATATCATCAGCGACGACTATGCAATAAACATCAAAAAAATAAATATCGAAACCACAGATGGTGTATTTAAAGGCACTTTAGATATATATGTCTACAGCACGGAAGACATAGACAATCTCTGCAGAAATCTGCTCAAAATCAAGGCGCTGCAATCAGTAAAGCGCATTAAATAATTTATGAACAAAAACCGATTAAATCGCATCGGCAGCACTTTCCGATTCAGAAAATTTTCGAGGAATCATTATGCTGCATTTAGTTCGATGCACAAAGAAGTAACTATCGGCACTCTCAAAAGAGCTACCATTGATGCTCAAATGAAAAAGAGTCACACCTTTATTCAAACACTCAATGTGTTTGAACAGAGCATCATTGCACTCTTTGAAAACGACAATGAGAATGCCGACCAAGGCAATACACTTACCTTGGATTTGATTTTATTGCCTATTACAGGCAAAGTGAATAACATCTATCCCGCTCGTAAAGCATACTATAGTTTTACGACATTAAATACATCATAGAGAATATGCAATTCACACATTGTATATTCTCTATTTTTATTTAAAAAACCAATAACATCGTAAAACTAAAAAATTAATAATAATGAAAAAAATAACAATTATAACATTATTACTTATCATAGCAAAAATATGTTTTGCAAATAACGAATTACTTAACTCGGCCGACACAACAACAAAACAACTTAACGAAGTATCCGTTACCGCAATGCAAACGAAAATTGCCAACAACAAATTGCACGTAATCACAGTAATTGACAAAAAATCTATAGAAGGTATACCGGCAGAAACTGTCAGCGACTTATTGGAAAACCTACCTGGAGTAGACGTTCGTAGTAGAGGTATGAACGGAGTGCAAGCCGACCTCTCTATGCGAGGAGGAACTTTTGACCAAGTAGTGGTTATGCTTAACGGCATTAACATTACCGACCCACAAACAGGTCACTACTCTCTCGATTTACCAATAGATGTAAGTATGATAGACCGAATAGAAATCCTACAAGGAGCGAATATGGAAATATTCGGATTATCAGCCTTTTCCGGAGCTATAAACATCATCACCGGCTCGGAAGAAGTAAACAAAACAACAGCTTCTGTAACCGTAGGAGATAACGGATATATCAATCCCGTATTAGGAGCTAACTACACTATCGACAACTGGACTTTGGTAGGATCGGCATCCTACAATCAATCATCCGGATATATGCACAACACCGATTATAAATATGGAAATGCATATCTTCAAGCGGTATATAGAGGAGAAAAAATCGGAACTTTTGACTTACAACTCGGAGGTCAAATAAAAGGATTTGGTGCAAACAGTTTCTATTCATTAGCATATCCGAATCAATACGAAGCCACTAAAACTTTATTAGGCTCTTTAAAATACAATGTGATGATAAAAAGTTTTGGCATTGAAGCATCGGTATATACCCGTACTCACCAAGACAGATTTGAATTAATACGCGATTATGTAGATGCACCTGCTTGGTACACAAATCATAACCACCACCTTGCCACAACCATTGGGGGTAATATCAAAGGAGCATGGTATTCTTCAATAGGAAAGACAAGTGTAGGAGTAGAGATTCGAAACGAACGAATATTATCTAACGTACTTGGAAATCCGATGGAAGAAACACGCCCTGTACCGGGACAAGCAGACGATGTAGTGTTTACTCACAGCAAAAATCACTTGAACGTCAACTACTTTTTAGAACAAAGTTTCTTTGTAAAGAAATTCTCTGCATCTGTAGGTGCATCAGGTAACTACAATACTATGTTCAAAAACAACTTTGCTTTTGGTGCTAACATCGGTTATCAATACGTGCAAGGAGGAAACGTATTTGCTTCTGTAAACCGCTCATTACGCCTCCCTACATTTACGGATTTGTATTATAAAAGTGCAACCCAACAATCAAATCCCGACTTAAAAGCAGAATCAAGTTTAACTACGGAAGTCGGAATAAACTACAACAACTATGGTTTTAGCACACATTTGAATTTATATTACAGAATCGGCAACAACATTATCGACTGGGTAAAGAAACCGGAAGATGAAAAATGGATTAGCCTCAATCATAGCCGCGTAGATGCTATGGGTGGTGAAGTATCATTAGGATACCACTGGAACGAATGGATACCAAAAGCGGAAGTAACATACAGTTTCTGCCACTTGAATAAAGAGTCCGGAGAGTATTTATCAAAATATGCATTAGACTATTTAAAGCACAAACTCACTATACTCCTTGAGCATAAAATATATAAAGGTTTCGGAGCATCATGGCAATTCTCATACCAACAACGAAACGGAGAATATACTAATGTAGAAGGAGCAGTAGAGAAATATCAACCTGTTTGCCTACTTGATGGTAAAATATTTTGGCAAGGTAAAAAAATACGTCTCTTTATAGAAGCCACAAATATTACAAATAGCAAATATTACGACTACGGAGGCATTCTACAACCGGGTATTTGGGCAAAAGGAGGAATTATTGTAAGAATATAATAATCAAAAAAGTGATATTATCCATTTTCTAATCGACTATAAAACAACCGACTTACCCTCAATTTCAAGGTATAATAATCTTTGAAATTGAGGGTTTTTCAACTCTTATCCTTTAAAAATCAGCTTATTACAAACAAATAATACACCCAAACAAAAACAATACAATAACATTCAAAAAAAAAAAAAAAAAAATCAACTATATTAAAAAAATTTATTATATTTGCAACAAAATAAATAAACTCCGTATCTCCATCAAAAAAAATATACCTAACTCGAAAACAAAGAACCGGGGTTACTACAGCACCATCCTATGAGCCGTACATGAGAAGGGTTAATTTATGGAATTTACATTATGGATTAAAAAAATATTAACTTAAATATAGGAGATAAACTTATGAAAAAAACAGTTCTATTTTCAATTATTCTTGCACTACTTATGATAGTATTACAAGGTTGCCCATATCATCAATGTTATACTGAAGGCAACATCGAAATTCATACTTTTCTATCTAATTACGATACAATAAAAGTAACAAGTATCTATTATAAAGATGGTAGAAAATTTACTCAAACTTATAAACCATCCGACAAAGTACAATATACCAGTTGGGAAAGTTTGGAAGGCACACAATACGAAGATTGTGACAACAATCTTTATATTCAAAAGAGTACAAATAATGGTACAAGTTACTATTTTCTCACTGATCAACTTTATGTAAATGGTGTTTCAACTTCTATATTGTCGCTATTTAATAATTATTCAACTATTATAACAGAGAATGAAGATGGCACAACAGAAACAACCGTAATTAAGGGAAATAATAAATACGACTTTCAAGAACTAGTGGATCAATTCAAAACTAAATACCCTAATTACATCCTTTGTCTAAACGACACTAATATGCATGTAATTCATCCCGTAAAATTTCATATAGACAAAGAACCTAAATACCCAAGTATTACACTTACTGAAAAATAATCATTTTTAGTTTATCATTTAAAGTTGAGCTCGACACAAACAAGAGTACAAAAGCATGAAAAAAATTTACTATCTATTAATGGTATTGACATTATCAATTTTAATGGTTAATTGTGACGGATTAAACGGACCTTACAGCAATAAAAAATTACAAAAAGTATTGCCACCACAAAATTACAATGTAACTATTACTGAAGTTGTTAATGCAATATATGGTAAAAACAAAGAAGAAGCCATAAAAATAATGAAAGGATTTGATTTTTGCGAACGCTCTCAAATTCCGAATATGGAACTTGATCCGGATGTAACTTATTTCGTTCCTACCAAATATAACGACTTTTTAGATTATATCAATAGATTTTACGCTGAAGGAGACGCCGATGTAATCAAACAAATGGAAGCTGATTTAGCCGAAATATCCAATGATATTTGGCCAATGAACCCAATTATTGTTGTCGCCATTTCTACTGATAATCATGCCTTTGGATACTATATACCGATGGAGATAAACGACTATTATGATAAAGTACAACTCAACGTCAATTGGCTTTATGATAATATGGACTGGAAATCATGGAATTATTGGGTTGGTGGAGTATTTTATTTATTACCTAACGGAGATGAAGAAGAGCAAGAATACATAGAAGGGGCAGGTTTCCCTTCCGGATATTATCCTACACATTCCGATTATATCAACCACGTCAACACAATAACAAGTAAAAAACCTACAGAAAGTATTATTGAAGAAAATGGTGCTATAGTAAATTTAACAACAGAAGAAGCTAAAGACGCATACTACTTCAATGCATCTCACGACGATAACATGCTAATTTACTACAGTAGAGCTATAGATGAAAGTGATTTTTAATTAATTAGTAAATACTATAATCCAAAGAGGGTTGTACGAAATATAAATCGTATAACCCTCTTATTTTGTTTTTTTAATTTCTATAAATAGAAACAAAAAATATATATCTTCCGATTTACAAATAATAACAAATAAATCACGTTGATTATTCAAACGTTTTTTGTAACTTTGCAAGATAAATAAAAAATGATATTTACTCATGAAAAAAACCGTTTTTTTTGTACTAATTATCACTGTACTACTAAATATCAGTTGCAAACCAAGCAGTAACACATTCAAGCCGAACGTATCCGGAGCGGCTTTCGAGGTATTATGGATTATAGAAGACAGCGTCTATAAATCAGCTGCAGGGGAGACGTTATTCAACATCCTCCAATCACCTGTAGAGCATCTTCCTCAAGCGGAACCTCAATTTCAAATCTCCCGCCTTAAGCCTGCTCTTTTTGATAATTTATTGAAAACCACAAGAAATATCATCATCGTTGACGTTAACAACCAAGAGTATACTACCCCAAAAATTCATCTTACTAATAGCATTTGGGCAAATACTCAAGCCGTTGTCACCATTACCGCACCGGATACTGAATCCCTCGATATCGCGCTGCAAAAATCAGGTCAGAAAATTATCGACTTTATTGTTAAAGCGGAACGAGAAAGAATGAAATCATATTATTTGAGCAACATGAATAAAGAAGCTCTCACTATGGTTTATAAAAAATTCGGCTGTAATATCGCTATTCCAACCTCAATGAACAAATATATCGATGGGGAGAACTTTTTATGGATTACCAATGGTAGTAGCACTATACGTCAGGATTTTATCATATACTCCGTACCTTACTACTCTACAGAGCAACTGACTTATGAAGCCATATTAAGCAGGAGAGATTCCGTTTTCAAAATCAACGTTCCGGGAGGCGTAAAGGGGTCTTATGTTGGCACGGAATACCGACACGAACCTCCGGAAACAAAGATTATAAACCTTAACAGCGCATGGGCTGCGGAAACTCGCGGTCTATGGAGAATGATTGACGGCGAAATTATGGGAGGTCCTTTCGTCTCTATTACCCGTATTGATGAATTAAACAAAAAGATAATAACGGTAGAAGGATTCGTTTTTGCACCCGGTTACAACAAACGCAACCCATTAAGACAGATGGATGCTATGGTATACTCCATTCTTCTGCCTCACGAAATAAATCAAGTAACAGTAAATGCTTCTAAAAAAACAGAATAAATATGGATCAAAAACTCAAAATAGGAATTACTCAAGGTGACATTAACGGCATAAGCTATGAAGTTATTCTAAAAGCTCTTGCCGACCAACATATTTTAGAACACTGCACTCCAATCATTTATGGCTCTGCCAAAGCTGCCAGTTATCACAAAAAATCCTTAGGTATCGACAGTTACACTATCAGTGTTTCTCGCTCTGCACAAGATGTAAACCCTCATAAAATTAGCATTGTAAACACTTCTGACGAAGAGCCGAAAGTAGACCTCGGGCAACCGACTCCGGAGGCAGGAAAGTCTGCCTTCGAAGCTCTTGAAGTTGCAACTCAAGATTTATTACAAGGCAACATCGATGCTATTGTTACTGCTCCTATTAATAAAAGTAGCATTCAAAGTGAAAAATTCCATTTTCCGGGTCATACCGAGTATCTCGAATCAAAAACAGATAATGAATCTTTAATGATTCTTGCGTGCGACAATCTTAGAGTGGCTTTGGTTACTACACATACTCCTATTTCTCAAGTTGCAAACGAAATAACCGAAAGTAAAATTTTAAATAAAATACGACTCTTGAATAAATCACTTCAAGAAGATTTTAATATTATCCGTCCTCGAATAGCGGTATTGGGGCTTAATCCTCATGCAGGAGACAACGGGCTTCTCGGCAAAGAGGAGTTGGAAGTGATAAAACCTGCTATTGAAAAAGCTATAGAAGAAAACATTATATGCGTTGGTCCTCTTGCTGCAGACGGACTTTTCGGCTCCGGAAATTTCAAGCATTATGATGCTATTCTTGCCATGTATCACGATCAAGGTCTCGCTCCTTTCAAAGCACTTTCAAGCGATAGAGGTGTTAACATCACCGCAGGGCTACCTTTTGTTCGCACTTCACCCGCTCATGGCACAGGCTACGACATAGCCGGAAAGAATATCGCTGACGAACTCTCGATGAGAGAAGCTATATACACAGCTATTCACATCGTTAAAAACAGAAAGACGTACGAAGATATCCACGCCAACCCACTCCCTTATCCAAAACCGGAAGATCGTAAACCAAAAGAAATAAAACCTTTCGACCCTTCTATCTTCGATAACAACGAAGAAAAAGAGAATAAAAAGGAAGATTAATAATAACTATACTTATTATGATTAATTATATCATCAACTTTCTATTGCGCGATAGCTCACTATCAAAATTTGTGGGCTATTGTACAAAGGAGCATTGTGATGAATATAAAGTAATTATCGTCCCATCCGGTTTTTTCGACAGCGATGCCTACGGCACTCGAAAATCATTACCAAAATTACCGATAGCGAAACTTGAAAACACACCGGTATTATTCGGTAAGCCTTTGATAGAGAGAGTCAATGACACTATCGTTTGCCACTCGGATATTATCGCTGCATCATTCTTTGTACTATCCAGATACGAAGAATACGTTTCCCCTAACACAAATCTTGACATCCACGGCAGATATATCGGCAAATCTTCTTTTGCAAGTCATGCCGGATATTTAGCACATCCTATCGTAGATGAATATAGCGATTTTTTAAGAAATTTGCTTACTACTGCCGGTGTGGATGTAGCACCAATATCATCCAAACCCAAAATATATCTTACCCATGATGTAGATACTCTATCTCTTTACCGCAGATTAAGAGGGGCTTTGGGAGGTGCTTTACGATCTATAAAAGGCAGTGATACAGACAGTTTTTCTTCTATTTTTAATTCCATAAAAAATATTGAAAACGACCCCGCTTTTTCTTTTAACAAATTAATAAAGGCCGACAAAAAAATCCCCGATGCAGAAATAATCTATTTTATTAAAGCCGCAAAAAAAGTTAAAGGCTTTGACTATCCGGGATATAGTCTCACCGACAAAGATTTCAATTACTTCTTAAATAAAATAAGTGATAACAACACACATCCGGGACTTCACACCAGCTACCAAAGCGGAAAGAACACATCTCTGATAAATTTTGAATTAAACAAATTACAGAGTGCATTAAAGCAAACAATCCGCTATAACAGATGGCATTATCTCCGTATTCCGGAACCTACGGAAATGGAAATTCTTTTCAAAAACGGAATCACCGACGACTTCTCCGTTTGCTATGCCGACATGGTTGCATACAGATTAGGAACAACTCGTGCAGTAAACTATATTAATCCAAAAACAAAACAAATTTCAAATCTTATCCTTCATCCGTTATCTATAATGGATGCTACGCTAAGTAACTATATGGAACTCAACATAGAAGAGGCATTTGATATTTGTAAAAAAACAATCAATACAATAAAATACCACAAAGGAGACATCTGTTTACTCTGGCATAACACCTCTCTGAACCCAAAATCATATCACGAAGAACTGTATAATAAAGTGATAAATGAATTATTATGAAAAAAATACTAATTATCACTGACGCTTTAACGCAACCATTATACAATGTTCGTGTAAATTTCCTCTGTAATTCTCTTGTAGAACAGGGTATTAAAGTAACATGGATATCTGAAAAATATCAAGATATTCCATTTAAAATTAACGCCGATTTTATCCAAATACCATTCTATAAACACAAAGGTATCATAGGAAAAATAGAATGGGTGATAAAAAATGTGTGTTCTTTATGCTGCGATTACAAAAACAATTATTTCACAAAAAAAATTCTATCCCTCACCAAAGACACTGATTTTGATTTGGTTTTCTGCAGTACATTTCATACATTCGGATTAAAAAGTGCCTATTATGTAGCTAAAAAGAAAAATATTCCTCTACATATCGACCTTCGTGATATTGCGGAACAATGCGATATCAACGTATACAACAAAAGTAAATTATCCAGATTAGATGTAATTGGCACTATTTACAGAAAAATTAATATCAATCGCAGAAACAAAATTCTAAAATTGGCCGACTCCATCAGTAGCGTATCTCAATGGCATGTTGACTATATCAAACAAATCAACCCCAATACACTATTAATATACAATGGCTTTGATAATCAAGAATTCTATTTTACTCCGATAAAATCGAACTATTTTGATATTGTTTATACAGGTCGCTGGTACGGGAATGAAATGCAAGATACTACCCTACTATTCAGTGCATTACAAGAAATAGTAGAGAAAAATTTAATTGACACAAGCTCTATTCGCCTTGTTTGGTACACAGCAAATAATACTCATCACGAGATAATAAAAACAGCCGAAAAATTCAAATTAAAACATATTACATATTTGTACGATTATGTAGAACGAAAATTCATACCTGAGATACTACTGCGGAGCAGCATATGCCTTGTACTTTCAAGTAATGATACTCAAGGAATTATGACAACAAAAGTGTACGAAGCAATGGGATGTGAAAAACCGATACTCTGTACAAATTGCAGCAAAAGCGAACTACATAATATCATCACAGATACCAATTCCGGTATTGCTACATCAAACAAAGATGAAGTTATTGACTTCATATTATCTCAATACAAAACATGGCAAACGAGCAATAGTACACATGCGAATTCTGTAAACATCAATATGTTTTCAAGACAACATCAAACCACATTATTAATCAATCATCTAAAATCTCTTTATAAAAAATGAGAAATGCAGCACTCATAGACATCTGTGGAACACTCTTTTATTCAAATACCACTTTCGATTTTTTGGATTATTACATAAAAAATCCAAAGTATATACGCCTTCGTAAAAGAATGGACAATAAGCTATTATTGATAATCAACAATATTATATACCGTCTTTTTCATTACGATTATTTTAGATTACGAGCTGTAAACTACTTAAAAGGAATGCGTAAAGAGGTAATCGAACAGATGGCAGATGAATTCTACCAATCCTATCTCTTAGAGCGAAAAAACACAAAAGTTTGGCAAATCATCTCTGATTTACAGAAAAAAAACACACCCATTGTACTCATTTCCGGAACCATTTCTCCTATCGCCGAAAAAATTGCAGAATATATAAACTGTACGGAAATTTCTTCCCCACTTGAATACAACGAAGATATATGCACCGGCAAAATAAAAAAAGATAATTTAAGAAACAAAATAAAAGCTCTAAATAAAAGGAATATTTTTCCTCCATATTCTATTGTAATTACCGATAATATTGCCGATCACAAATTATTTTACTATTCGGAACAAGGTATAGCCATATGCTATAACAACAAAAAAAGATGGATTTTTTCTCTTAAAAATTGCAATTCCGGCATAACTTATTATGAAGAACAAAACAACACTTTCAAGCGATAAGGAAATATTATACACTGCATTAATTCCGTATAAATATCTGTATAATATCCGATTAAATCACTCTTCAAAAAGATTGATTTCTTGGATGTTTATCCATCTATTTCCAATATTATATTGGATATTGGCAGGCGGATGCTATATGATATATAATGCATTCAACAACTATAATGCAAGTAACAACTTGGGAACGTGCAATGTACAATTTCACTATTCAATAATCTACATCCTCTCCGTTCTCTTATTCACTTTTTCGCACTATTACATTTATGAATTAGGCTATATTTTAAACGATATCAATGCAGTAAAAAAAGACAAAGTGTCATTACGGCTCACAACAACCCAAGCAAGCACTATTCAAAAAAACATAAGATTGATATATATCACACATTTTATTCCATTAATCTTATCATTGATAATCCTATCCATCTCACCAATATTCAGATTATTCATTCTAAAACATTATATATCAGCCTCATTACTATCTCTTATTTGTCACATATGCTTTTGCATATACAACAGCACAAAATACGAAACCCGTATTATAATCTATCCTATACTTCAAATATTAAAATACACAACACCATTAGTATTACTACTATCAATAAAGCCCTTAGTATTAAGCTACAACTTCATATTATACGAAACAACATTCGATAGCTACATATCTATAATATTTATACTTATGATAATAATATATCCGTTAGAAATAAGCATAGAGCGATTTTCCATGCCTACAAAACGATATAAAATTATCAAAAAAATAATTCCGGATGAAGAATCAAAAAAGAAATTCAGAGTGATATATTATTTTATAATATCATTAATAACAACAATAATATATACAGCCATAACAATAGATAACATTGAGATTAAACAAGTAGGTATTATTCATTACATTACAAACATAATATTGACGCTACTACCACTATATTTATTCTTACTATACAGACTATTGATAAAAGCATCGAAAACCAAACCAAGCAATGACAAGATGGCATAAAAAACCAAAAGTAGAAATAAAATATCAATATGGCACACTATTTGATGTAGATATAGTGAACGCAGAGTTCAGAAAATAAAAACAAAACAAATAAAATATATTAACTATGAACGTAAAACCATTAGCAGACAGAGTATTAATATTACCTGCTCCTGCAGAAGAAAAGACAATTGGAGGTATCATTATTCCTGATTCAGCAAAAGAAAAACCATTAAAAGGCAGTGTTGTAGCAGTAGGCAACGGCACAAAAGACGAAGAGATGGTATTAAAAGTTGGCGATACTGTACTTTATGGCAAATATGCAGGTACGGAATTAGAGCTTGAAGGAGAAAAATATCTTATTATGCGTCAAAGCGATGTATTGGCAATAATCTAATAATTAAGGAGAAATAATCATGGCAAAAGAAATAATTTTCGACACAGACGCCCGCGAAGAGTTAAAAAAAGGGGTTGACGAATTAGCAAATGCAGTAAAAGTAACATTAGGTCCAAAAGGTCGCAATGTAATTATAGAGAAGAAATACGGAGCTCCACACATTACTAAAGACGGAGTAACGGTAGCAAAAGAGATAGAGCTTGACGATGCACGTCAAAATCTTGGAGCGCAATTGGTAAAAGAAGTAGCATCAAAAACCGGAGATGACGCCGGAGATGGTACTACAACAGCCACAGTACTTGCACAAGCGATAGTAGGTGTTGGACTTAAGAACGTAACTGCCGGAGCCAACCCGATGGATTTGAAGCGCGGTATTGACAAAGCTGTTGCCACAGTAGTTGCCGGCATCAAAAAACAATCACAAGAAGTAGGAGACAACTACGATAAAATAGAGCAAGTGGCTACAATATCTGCAAATAACGACGCCGTAATAGGCAAACTCATTGCAGATGCGATGAAAAAAGTATCAAAAGATGGTGTAATCACTATTGAAGAAGCCAAAGGAACAGACACTACAATAGATGTAGTAGAAGGAATGCAATTCGATCGTGGCTACATATCACCATATTTTGTAACAAACACAGAAAAAATGGAAGTGGATATGGAGAAACCATATATCCTTATCTACGACAAGAAGATATCAAACTTAAAAGAATTACTTCCTATATTAGAGCCTGCAGTGCAATCCGGACGTCCATTGCTTATCATAGCAGAAGATGTAGATTCCGAAGCACTTACAACTCTCGTTGTAAACCGCTTACGTGCACAACTCAAGATTTGTGCAGTAAAAGCTCCGGGCTTTGGCGATCGTCGTAAAGAGATGCTCGAAGATATTGCAATATTAACAGGTGGTGTGGTAATTTCTGATGAAAGAGGCATTCAACTCGAACATGCTACATTAGAAATGCTCGGTACTGCAGAGCGCATTACAGTAACAAAAGATAACACTGTAATTGTTAATGGTGCAGGACAAAAAGAGGCCATTGCTGCAAGAGTAAACCAAATCAAATCACAAATAGCTGCCACTACTTCTGACTACGACCGCGAGAAACTGCAAGAGAGATTGGCAAAAATAGCCGGTGGTGTTGCAGTATTATATGTAGGTGCCGCTTCAGAAGTAGAGATGAAAGAGAAAAAAGACCGTGTAGACGATGCATTAAGTGCAACACGTGCTGCTATTGAAGAAGGTATTGTTCCGGGTGGTGGCGTTGCTTACATCCGTTCTATCAAAGACTTGGAAGGACTTAAAGGTGAGTGTGACGACGAGCAAACCGGTATCGAGATAGTAAAACGTGCTATTGAAGAGCCTCTCCGTCAAATAGTATTCAATGCAGGAAAAGAGGGAGCTGTAGTAGTACAAAAAGTTAAAGAGGGAGAAGGCGACTTTGGTTACAATGCTCGCTTCGACAGATATGAGGCATTACTTGCTGCCGGCGTGGTAGACCCTGCTAAAGTAGCCCGTGTAGCTCTCGAAAATGCCGCTTCTATCGCCGGCATGTTCCTCACTACAGAATGTGTTATCACTGACAAAAAAGAAGAAAACCCTGCTCCTGCTATGCCACCTATGGGAGGCGGTATGGGCGGTATGATGTAATAATCACTCCTATTTATCATTATAAAAACAAAGAGGTTGCGTCAAAATTGGCGCAACCTCTTTTTATTTTATTCTGTATTAATAGTTTAGTCTATGACATAAAAACAACAAGAATAATAGGGGAAACAGTATTTCCCTTATTATTCTTGTTATTGGAAAAACGTATATAAAGCAATTATGCTTGCTCGTCCAATATTTTTTTTGCTAAATCCAAGATTGTAGTATCATCAAGCATCACCATACCACCATCAGGACCCGGTTCGATATGAATACCACAGCCACTACCATCTTTATAATTTTGTCCACCAAAATAATTGCGTACAGTATCGGCAGTTAAGCCTAATTCATCAGCAATACGTTGCATACTACCATCAGGAAGAGAATCTTTGATTCTGCGTAATTCGTTAAAAGTTATTGTTTTTGTCATGACTAATAGGTATTAGAATGAGTAAATATTCATCGTTTATTTTATGCTATAAATTTACACATAATATCTTTAAGCACCAAACAAATTCAAAGAAAATTTCAAAAAAAATTTTCCAATAATATAATATAGATTTTCAAGCACTTAAAAAAAACAACTTATTATTTTTACTTAAAAAAAGAATAAAAAGAGCAGAAAAACGTCAAAATATCAAATCAAACAGAAAAATTATGGCGCAATTTATCAGATAGGCGACAAAAAAAGTGGACAATCTTTTAATCGGGAACTTCTTATTTTTTGGAAATTTTATTTTGTTTGATAACAAAGAAAACAACTTATATAACAATAAAGCAACAACTACCCCCACTATCGAGCCGCACACAACATCTCCCAGATAATGAACTCCGAGGTAAATTCTGGAATAAGTATTGATTATTGCCCACATAAAGATAGTAAATGTAAAAAAGCCGTTTTTTATCATCAAAGAAAGAAAAAGGGCAAGTGCTATCGAATTGGCGGCATGTGAAGAAACAAAGCCATATTTTCCACCGACATAACCTCTTACGGTATGTATTTGCTGCTGGATGTCGATATTATGAGTCGGCCTTTCTCTACAAACAAGAGGTTTTATTAAGGATGAAGATATCTGATCGCTACACACTATTACAATAGCTACGAACAACAAAACATATAAAGATTTCACACCCCATTGTTTATACATTATATATACCAGATAGGCAAAAAAAGGTATCCATACCCATGTTTTGGAATAATAAAAGAAAAAATCATCCAATCCTTGGGTATGGAAACCATTAAAAAAGAGTGTTAATTGTATATCTAAATCGTTTAAATAATCAAACATCAGATTAAATATTTTCTATATCAGATGTAGGAAGCCACCCCACTCTACCATCGGAAATTGATACTTCACTCCATCCGGACAACTCTTGTTTTACATTCACCTTTGCACCTTCATGTAAATTAAACATATCGGTACCGCTTATATCCGGAGAACTTTTTAGAGTAACACTTCCGCTCATCACTATTGCATAACTATTGTTCAACACTTTATTTTTTGTATAGAACGCATAAGAGAAAGATACAATAGTAATAAAGAGGGCTACAAAAGCGGTAAAGAAAGCGGTTTTTCTAATCCACAACAATCTACCAAAGAGATACAACATTATAAGTATCAGAGTAATAATAAAACTAACGATACTTATATAAGCCCAAGCATTGGAATTAAAAAGGTTTCCCAAAGAGACTAGCCATTTTTTTGCAAAAAACGGTTGTATCACATCAATTTTATCTCTTTGAGTAGAATATGCAAATTCGAGATTGTTCTTGATATCAGCATTCGAAGGGTCTAATTGCAGTGCACGCTCGTAATACAATATAGCTTTTCCGAGTTGATTTAATTTAAAAAGAGCGTTGGCATAGTTATAATATAATGGAGCCGACTCACCGAATTCGCAAATTTGAGCATATATTTCAGCTGCTTTATCGTATTGTTGTTCAGCATAATACTTCTCAGCTTCTTGCCACAATTGAGCGACAGATTGCTGAGCAAAGCCGGTATATATTGTAAATAGGGTAAAAGAAATTACCAATATTAATTTTACACGTTTCATAACAATTACTTTTTAATAGTACTTTCTAAAGAGGAGATTAATTTGGCAGTGTCGGCATAAATTCTTTCCATTGCGGCATCCGTATTAGGTAGAGGAGCATAACGTTCGAATTCACAGGCATGTAGAAGGTTGATGAAATCAGTTATACTATCCTCCGGCACATTTGAAGCTCTCAATTTTTCCTCAATATTCTCTTTATTTAAATCGGAAACCGGTATTGATAGTTTATCGGAGATATAGCCCCACATTACCCTCAACACCTCATCATAGAAGGCATCTTTTTCGCCTTTATTCATCTTTTCAAATGCAATTTTAAGGCGTTTTTTTGCCACTTTATTAGCTTTTTTATTTCGCATTAAAGCAACATTTGCGTTATCTTTGGCTTGTTTTCTGAAGAAAAATATCAATGCCATAACGAGAACGAAAGGAATAATATAGCACATCCAGAAGAGCACCGTACCGACAAAGAATTGCTTCGGCAATTTAAGCTCTCCCATATTACTGTTTATATATCGAATATCAGTAGCTAAATTATCAACATTAACTTGATTATTATTTCGAGCAACTATTTGTTGTGAAGCGTTATTTGAATTAGGGTTTTTAGCTACTTTAATATTGACATTTCCTACCTCAAGAGTTTTGTAAGATTTTGAATTAATATCATAGTAAGCCAAATAAGTAGATGGAATAAAGAAGTCTCCATCATGGCGAGGAACTACAAAATACTCAATAGTTTTGGTACCTTCCATACCTCTATCAGTAAGTTTGATATTATTGGAAACTTTCGACTCGTAGGTTTCGAAATCGGCAGGGAATTTTAACTCCGGAGTTTTAAGAAGTTTCAAATTACCCACACCTGAGAATGTCAGTTTAATAGTAATAGGGTCATCAGCAGTAACTTCAGTAGCGCTAACTTCTTGTTTTACATCGAGACTACCCACTACACCACAAAAAGAATCGGGTTTAGGAGCAGGCAGAGAATTTACGTCAATAACAGCTTTTTTGGAACTGACTTTCTTTGTTACCGTTTGATAAGAGCCAAAGAAATCATCAAAAATGCTACGTGAGCGGCGTTGAACAGGTATTTCAACGAGCA
>JAEDFN010000020.1 GCA_016292775.1 Paludibacteraceae bacterium | reverse complement strand
ATTTCGGTGTACGGGCTCTATTTTTTATTAAATAATTATATCTCGCTACCGCTCATCGTTTTTTTATCTCTGAGATATTATGATTTGCGGTGGGTTAAATTCATTATATTGACAATATTTGTAGTACATTTACTTTTTCGTTTCCTACCTCTTTATTCATTTTGATGGCTTTTGTGAAAGGTACGTGTACTATTTCGTCGTTCACAATACCTATCATGATAGAGCGTTGCTCGTCGAGGAGGGCGTCGACAGCTGCAACTCCCATTCTGGAAGCCAATATTCTATCGTATGCAGTAGGCGATCCGCCACGTTGTAAGTGACCTAATATAGAGACGCGAATGTCGTAATCAGGGTATTGTTGATGAATACGGTCGGACATAGCTTGTGCACCACCACCGCCTTCAGCAACTATAACTATGCTGCTGTTTTTGGATTTACGGAAACCATTGTTGATAAGTTCGTCGAGCTGAGCAACGGAGGTCTCTCTTTCCGGAATTACTGCCGCTTCCGACCCTGATGCGATGGCGGAGTCAAGGGCTAAAAAGCCGGCATCACGACCCATTACCTCTACGAAAAAGAGTCGCTCGTGGGATGTGGCAGTGTCGCGGATCTTGTCAACGCATTGCATGATAGTGTTTAATGCGGTGTCATATCCTATTGTGGCGTCGGTGCCCCATAAGTCATTATCGATAGTACCCGGGATGCCTATTATCGGTACGTTATATTCTTGTGCAAAAATCCTTGCCCCGGTGAAGGTGCCATCGCCACCTATTACTATCAAGGCATCGATGCCCTCTTTTACCATTGTGTCGTAAGCCCATTTCCTGCCTTCCGGTGTGCGAAATTCCGTGCATCGTGCCGATTTTAATATTGTTCCTCCGTGTTGGATGATGTTACTTACATTTTGTGTCTGAAACTCTTCTATCTCTCCGGTAATAAGTCCTTTATATCCTCTATATATGGCTTTTACTTTTATGCCGTTGTATATTGCGGCTCTCGTTACTGCGCGTACTGCCGCATTCATTCCCGGTGCATCTCCTCCGGAGGTGAGTACTCCTATACAATTTAATGAATATTTCATTTGATTATTTATTGTTTGATTGTTTTATATAATTCGCTACTTTTTCCATCAGCCATTTTGGAGTTGATGTTGCCCCGCAGATGCCGATACTCTCTGCTCCGACAAACCATGCCCTGTCTATCTCGTCTATGTCGGAGATGATGTGTGTGCGTGGATTGCTCGCAAGGCATTCATTATAGAGTATCTTGCCGTTACTGCTTTTCTTGCCACTAACAAAAACGATTACTTCGTATTTTGATGCAAAATCCTTGATGTGTGGAATGCGATTTGCCACTTGGCGGCAGATAGTGTCGTGATATTCAAAGGATACACCTTCTTCAATGCTGCTCTTAATCTCATCTACTATTGTGTTGAAATCGGCTACGGATTTAGTGGTTTGTGAGAATAGTATTATCGGTTGGTGGAAATCTATTTTTTTTAAGTCTTTTACACTTTCTATTATTATTGCTTTGCCTTCTGTTTGCCCTTCAAGGCCTACTACTTCGGCATGCCCTATTTTGCCGTATATAACTATCTGTGCTTCGGGGTGCGATGTGTAGGCTCTTTTTATTTTCTGCTGTAATTGTAGTACTACGGGGCAAGTGGCATCTATTATTTGTATGCCGTTTTCTTTTGCAGTAATATATGTTTGTGGGGGCTCTCCATGTGCTCGTAAGAGTACTTTTTTACCTTTCAGACCGGGTAATTCTTGGTGCGTTATGGTTTTCAACCCCTTGTCCGACAGCCTGTTTACTTCGTTGCCGTTATGCACTATGTCGCCAAGGCAGTATAGAGTTTCTCCATTTTCCAATTCTTTTTCCGCTGTAGTTATTGCTCGTACTACTCCAAAACAAAAGCCTGAGTCTGCATCTATATCTATTATCATACGTTTCCAGCTTAATCTTTCAGTGTGCAAAATTACATTTTTCTTGCTGTATATCAAAAAATATTAACTCTTTTTTATATGTCAAGGTTTAAGAACCATTTTATGCCGAATTTCATTGCGTCCGGTGCATCTCTATGGGTTACTCTCCATATAAATTCTATTCCTCCTAAATGTAGAATGTTGCTGAACCCGAATCCGGCTTCGATATATGGTATATTGTTCCAATTCGGCTTACCTTCTGCATTGAGCATAAAGGTAGGATATTCCAGCATTTCGCGGTGGCGATTACTTAAATGGCCGTATCCTATATTGAAGATGATGTCTTCTTTGATGCCGAGTTTATTTACATATGGGATGTAACCGAAGATGTAACCCCTTGTTTGATAGCGTATTGTGGCGGCTACATACAGGTCGCTCATCAATTCCATTTGGTGGAGTAGCATAAAGTCCGTATTGTTGTAATAGGCTCCGCGCGCACTTCTTGCCATTGTCAATAACGGGAATGGTACAGTACCTACTATGGCGTTTGCTTGAAATGCCCAATGTAATTTGCCAAAGCCTAATGGCACGTTTTGATGTGCATAAATACCGAATTTCCCGTAAAAACGCAGCTCCGGAATTACCTTTGCCATACCGGTTTCGGCGGTGAAGTGTATCACAGGATATTTTGTAGAGAGGTAATATCGATGGAAAAAGAAGTCTAATGAGCGTTCATCCCACGAGAGCCTGATATCGAATTTTATTCCCGCATTGGATAACTTCTCTATCGGCCGCCCGTTTTGAATATAAGTTACAAAAGGGTTGCTCTCTATCTCTTGTACAAAGGCATTGGTTTTGAATTTAAAACCTTGCTTTTCATACACATATTGTAAATCGAATTTTTTGAATAATGCTATTGTGGGGTCTTTTTTGAATATTATACTGTTGCTGATATTGTCGATATCCATAACTCGATTTTCGTTGTAAATAAGCATGTCATCATAGCCGTAATTCTCTACTTTATGGTCGTAAAACAGCGATAATGTATTGCGTTTTGTAGGTCCGAAGCGCCACTGTATCTCCCCTCCGTATTTGTGTCTTCGGTCGTAAAATCCGTATCCATAATAGCCCCCGAAGGTTATGTTCCTTGAAAATTTCTCTCCGGAACGCAAACTCAGTCTTGGTGAAATACCTTCCAATCTGTTGTAATGTAATAGGTTACATATCGGTCCTAAATCTATTTGCCATATATGTAGGTATTGATTAAGCACTAAGTCTACTCCCCATGTTACCAATTTACGGATACGAGTTTGATTGATGGAGTCGATGCCGTTCCACATCCCTTCCATCGAGTTATTCAATGATAGTGATATGCTGTCGTTATAAATGCTGTCGCCGTACTCTGTGTCTGTCTCTCTTTTTACATTGCTATTAGTATATTCTTTATTTTCGGTGAGAATAAGTCCGGTGATGTTCTGCCGGTTTGAATTTGCAAAGAGGTTCATGCTCAACCCTAATTGTTGGTTGTTTTGTACGGGTAAGAATATGTTGTTGTTTGCAGTGGCTTGGTATTTGTAGTTGTAATTGTTTAAATAACTTACGTTTGTGCTGTTAGCGATGTTCAAATCAGCTTTTGTAATGGCGTAAGTGGCTGAGTCGATCCATAACCATCCTTTGTAAACCAATCCGTGCTCGTTTTTAGGGAGTACTCTGATTTTATATTCTTTACCGCTCTCGGTTTTTGTGCTGTCTGCCAAAAAGAAATTGTAGTAGCTCTTGGCTGATTTTGCTATAGGACTCATAAAATTTGTACCGAGAATGGTGGAGTAGGTGTTGTATAAATTTATTTGTGGAGTGTATCCGGCTACAAATTGTTTCCATTGGTCGGTCGATAGTACTTTAACAGCATTTTGCTTTTCATCTATTGTGGTGATACTTGAAGTGTCCGGAGAGATGGAAATGTTTGATATTGTTTGATTTATGTATACCGGAAGGGTGTGGCTTGAGTCGCTGTGACTGATAGTTCCTTTAAGTAATTCGTTGAATAATTTACGTTGTAAGGTGCGGTTTTTTATATTTGTGACGTTGATATAAGTCTGTTTTTTTTCAATACTTTGCAGGTTGCTGATATTGTCGGGGTTGTTATTATGCCTGTTTTCTCTAACCTTTTCCAATAGTTGTATGGCATAATCTTGCTTTGGCATTACCACTATCTCATCGAGAAGGGTAGACTCCTCTTTCAAAAAAATCTCTATCATCTGATCTTTGCCATAATCCAAAGCGATGGTGCGCGAGCGATAACCGATTACACTGACGCATAACTGCTTCTCCGGTTTGTCGCTCCTTAGCATAAAAAAGCCCTCTTCATTTGTGATACACCCCGTTTTACCACCTTTAAACCACACATTTACCATTGGCAATGCCTCGCCGGTTTCGGCAGACATAACTTGCCCTATCACTACAATATCTTGCGCTGATAGGGTGGTGAATATTGTGGTTATGAGTATGATACAGATGACAACTATTTTTTTGCTCATTAATCTTGTGGCGTTTGTGGTGTTTATTAGCTTATTTAATAACGTGATAAAGACTATTATTGTTGTAGAAATAAGTGTTTTTTCTTTTTTATTTTGATTTCTGCAAAGTTACTCATTTTTTTTATTTTACCCTTTATTTTCTTCTTTATTATTTATTCTGCTACTTTCAATAAGCAACTATAACTCTTACACCGCCCATCCCCACGGGGTAGTAACCCGGTATAAATATTCATTAACTCGTAATCAAATAAAAGAAATTAGAAGATTTTCATTGGTAGGAGAATTTCAAAAGTTATCATATCTCAAAACGCATATTGTCTTTAGGTCGCATCACGAAAAAGCTCCAGCTTATTGCGTGCGCCACATCTGTTTGAGATTGATATAGGCCTTATCGAAGACATACCGAGGAATAAATCAGTAATTTGAGTGAAAATGTAGCGTCAAACATTCATATTTTGCTGTTTTATACTGCAAAATTATTCAAAATTTTTCAAATCAAAAAATAAAATATCGCTTATAAGTAACTTATAGTCAGTTTTTTTATTAATATATTGCGATAATTTATCGCAACACTAGTATAATAATGATAATATATATAAATTTTTTGTATATTTGCAAGCGAATAAATAATTATTTTAAAATCAATAAAAAGTATGCTTATGATTATAATTCGTCTTTTTATTAAATATTTGTTTATTATCTTCGAAATGTTTTGGGCATAAGATTCTTTGTTTATCGGTCTTGATATTTTTAATCTTATGCCCTAAATTTTGGATATATTTTTAATTTTTAGATTATTAATTTTAATTTTTTTTTCTATGTCAAACTCCAAATATATGGATAATGGTTATAAAACATCAGATGAAAATAATTATTATCCGTGCTGGAAGAAAACTAATGGCTGGAATTTACACTATATTTGGAAACGACAATTTTAATTTTTAGGAGGGTTTTTTATGAAAAGAACAATTTTATTTAGTGCTATAATTATTATCACCTTGTTAACTGCTTGTACACCTCAAATATTTAGTCCTGAACCATGTTTTTTATCTGATACAGAAACTGAGGTTTTTGTTAGTTGTTATGATTGTCCAAATAATGGAAGTATGAAACTTACGGAATTTGTTATTTCGATTAATGATACTTTATTTCTGGAAAACAGCACACATGTTGTAGATAGAAGGCGTGATTGGGAGAAAATGTTTAAATATGACATTAAAGTTTTGGACAATTCCGTTGTGTATGTATTTGGTTTTATTCCATTAATTAATGGTATAACAACAGAGTTTGGAATGCCGATTAGTGCAGCTGAATTTTATGATACAATTGTGTCACAAACGCCGGAATTGATAGGAACTCATGTGTTAAAAATAGAAGATAATGAAATACATGATATAAGTAAAATTGCCTATGAAGGTTCTCATTGCGGTTTTAATTTTTATGTAGATTTAGAAGGCAGAGAAGCTAAATAAGTTTATAAAAATAGATGCAATCGGGTTGATTCTATTAAGGGTCAACCCGATTTTGTATATATTAACAAACTATGTGTCAAATGATTATGTAGTTGATCTTGAAATTTAGTATAAATAATTGGTTATCAATAAAATAATTGCGATTTTTTTTGTATATATCCACAATTTTATGTTACTTTGCACTCGAAAACCTTGCAGAAAATCCAAGTTCTTATGATAGGAAAATCGCCATTCCGTATAGAGCCGGAACTATTCCGTCCTCAGTTGTCCGGTTTCGTTGATATGAGCTCCAGAGCAAAGCATCGTCAACGATTAATGCCATGCAGAATCTGCATTATATATATGATCCTGTTGGAAATATTATGGATATAGACCAATCCGCTTCAGCGCCCGCAGGAACTAAATTGGGAGGTCCGTATGATAATCATTATATATACGACAAACAATACCGTCTTGAGCAATCTAACGGAGTAGGCACCTTCCCATATACTCTCAACGCCAGTTACTCTCTTGCCGGGAGATTAGGTAATAAATCTACGAGTGCTCCATCTCTAAAATCTGATTTATTATTCGGCTATAATCAAATGCATATGACCCATCAACCGCGAACTTTGTTTGACCCACAGGTCGGAACTTTGGAACTCTATTGGGATGCAAATGGTAACCTTGCGCAGATGATAGGTTGTAAGCAGAACTCCGGGCGTTTGCACGAGTGGGACGAAGAGAACAGATTGCGTTTCGTACTGGGAGAAAGATTCGCGGGTTATTATGGCTACGATGCCAACGGAGAACGGGTATATAAACTGACAGGCATAAGTAGTATCGGTCAAGTCAATTCCGGTTCCACGAAAGCACAAGCGATCTTTGATGATGCGGTGCTGTATCCTAATCCGTATGTCGTGGTTACAAGTAAAGGCTATACCAAGCATTATTATGCAGGAACAGAACGGATAGCAACCATAATAGGAACGGGCGGGTTTGATGACATGGTGACAACGATAGACAAGTTAAGTTCACCGCATGACCAAGATATAGTTAAAACATTCTATTCCTATTATCAGAATTATGATCCGTTCTTCTATCAAAAAATAGTAAGTCAACCGGAAAAGACAGAAGACATATCAGGAAAAACAAGTCCGGATTTGGATTATCAGTGCACACCGACCGAACTGGTGATGGTGGATATTCTGAATCCGCAGGATATACTGCTCAAGTCCATATCCGTCAACGAGCAGAGTAATGGTCCCGAGAAAGACGTTTATTTCTATCATGGAGATCACCTTGGCTCTGCGAGTTGGATAACCGACTATACTGGTGCTCCGATCCAGTATATCCACTATGCGCCCTATGGCGAACTAATTGCCAATCAGCAGATGATAGGCTATGATGAGCGGTATAAGTTTACGGGCAAAGAACGCGATGCTGAGACCGGGTATGATTTCTTCGGAGCACGATTCTATTGGCAAGCGGGAACATGGCTATCTGTGGATCCTCTCGCTGGAGACTATCCGCAGATTTCACCGTACGCTTATGCTGCTTGGAACCCCATTCGCTTCATAGATCCCGATGGAAGGGAAATAACCATAACTGGTGAGGACGGGGTAACTATTACATATGTTCCTGGCGGAAAGTATGAAGGGAATGATAGTTTTACGAAAAATACTTACACTAGGCTTAATCAGCTTAATGACATGTTTTCTAATACAGACTTTATGTCGTCAATAGTTAATAGTTCGGACGTTTATAATATTTCATCAGAAACATCTATAGAAGGAACTCATTGTTTTAAGGATGGTGTCCTATACATGGGGAAAGATTATTCTATAGATGGTATAGGACACGAATTGTTCCATGCATATCAAGATACAAAAGGGCAAGGAGGGGCGTCCATCCATAATGAAGTAGAGGCTTATTTGTTTGAAGCAAAAATTGTTTATATGGTGAATAATGGATTAGGCAGTGTTCCTCTTACTGCGGCAGAGAGACAATCATCGAGCACATTTTCTAATGCGCTAAACACTCTTATATTTGATGGTTTTAATCAAAATGCTTTTAATGCAGTAGTAAGTGAATTCAAAACTTCATCAAACGCCAACGCTGGAGGACTATATAATAACTATCCTTTGGTAAGGAGTAATCAAACACAATCGTTAATTAAACAGTTTTATCCAATATATCTATGAGAAAAATATTAATAATAATTCTTGTTGCATCATCTGTTTATTGCTTAGCAGACAATAATGATGCCATATATGACCCGATACAAACACCTATTTATTTTGGGAAAACATTGTTTTGCTCAACAATTGTGGATAATATTGATGAGACTCCTTGTGATCCAGAATCAGTGCTTGTGATATATTCCCCCAATGTAAAAGATTCCATTCAAGGTGCCATGCTATTTTGGATTCATTTTGATACCACAAACGTTGCCGTTAATAAGGAACTTAAAGTGAAGGAGATTGTTGATCTAGAATTTATTCGTTGTGACACAACAGAATTCGACATGAATACATTACGGTCCGCGTTTTATGAAGAGTTGCGATTATGGCATTGGTGGCTCGGAGATTATATGAACCCTTTTACTATGTATCCTTGGCAACAATGGACGATGAGATTTATCGTTGTTCCTCAATAGACTAAATAGTAGAATAAAAAACAATTAACATAGTGTCCTCCACTTTTGTATCTTTTCCAAAACCATGATTCTGCCATACCTTTGCAGCGGAAAAAAATAGATTATCATGGAGCAACTCAATCGAGCAGAATACGTAGATGCGGTCAAAGCCATTAAGGAGGCTATACAAATCAGCCGTTACAGAGCCGCTAAGTTAGTCAATAAAGAGGTGTTGGCTTTGTACTATGCTGTGGGTAAATATATCTCACTCAATAGTAGGAATGCTTCCTACGGAAGTAGTGCTTTGCGGGTTATTTCTGATCAACTCCAACAAGCAATACCCTCCCAAAAGGTATCAAGGATATAGCTTACACCGAATCAGCGCTTGCTTTGATTACATACAACAATATGGTTTACGTTCTTCAATCTGACCAAATGAGCAATCACAACATAGGTTTTCCGTGTGATGGAATTGTGTTTTCCGAAAATGATTGTTACATAACATATTGGGGAAACAATGAATATGACGGAGGCATGATTCGATATGATTGTATGTTGCATCGTATTGCGAAAATGGATTATCCATCAGGCTATCAAACAGTAGAATTTATAAAGACGAGTAACGATTCCGTGATTATTATGTGTACCCAGAAAGATTATTGTAGTTTGTCTGATGACATCGTGTATTCTATTGATAAGGGCCGGACATGGAAAAAAATACATTTATGCGATCCTATTGTTTTCCCGGAAATTAGTAGCTACAATGCACCTTATTTGTATATAAAGAGCACATTTGCCAATGAAATATATAAACTCAAAATAGAATAGCAAGTTGTCGTTAGACGTTCCTAAAAATCCACCTGTACTAAGCATTTTGGAGCTTAGGTTGGTATAATTAGTTGACCACAAATTAGAGAAATAGGTCTCTGGCCGTTGTTCTTTTATTTTGTTGTATGAAAGTTTTTTTATTACTTTGCAGGCGAGTTTGTAAATATGGTTAGATCAACTAGTGGACACTAGTGATTTAAAATAATGAATTAGTACTGTTGCGATAAATTTCGCATTAAATTTTTAAATCGTTAAATAACGTTTGCTTTTTGATATTTTGATTTGAAGAATTTGAGTCGTTGGGTTGTATAAAGAGCTCTCGAAGGTTAGTTTGTTCCAAAGCAGATACACGAATTAGAGTAGCAACTTCTGTGATAGTATATGTTTTTTTGTATCGGCTTTAATCTTTGCCAATAGTAAATAAGAAAATAATGCTACCCACAGATGAGTTATTCACCTTCACGATGCGCAACTCATCAGGGTAAGAATGCTTAGATTGGCAGACAAAACAATATATTACTTCTACTGGAACAGGAGAGACGAGAGGAGGCGTTCCTGCTATTAATGTTAGTGATTTAGGATTTCCTTCCGGCAATGTAAGTAATGCAACACTAAATCTGAATACTTGTCACTCTAATAGTACCGGCAGTTGGTTGGGTAATATACGTATAGGTATTTTTCGTATTCCCGGAACAAGTGCGACATTGGTTGGAACAAAAGAAACCCTTATGCAGAGTTTTCGGAACACTTTCAATTTTCACACCATACGTGGTACTTCTGCCGGTGTAAGTTATAACCGTAAAACTCTTCGGCCGGAACCACAATTTTTCTTTCAGTCATGGGTATACTTACATATTAAATAATGAAAAGAATAATTAAACTGATTTGTGCCATATTAGGGGTGCTTTTATCCATAATTTTATTTATATGGATAACTTTAGCTTGTGTCCATTTTATTTTGGGAGATGTAGACTTTGAAGAAGAAAACGGGATTTCCCTTATGATTTCCAAAGAAGAAACACCTACTGGAAGAACTATCAGTGGCATTTTGTCTTCGCAGGAAGACTTACAACGCTATTTAGCCAGTAGAGCATATTATCACCTACCATTTGAGGGGAATCTGACAATAGAGTTGTTTGATTTTGAGAATTATGATTATATATTTTCAGAAGGATGTTCCATTATTCAGATGCAAAAACTCCTATGGGACCAATGTAGTAGTTATGATAATACTGGTTTAATGCCAGTATCGATTATTTACGGAGAACATATATCACATAAAGTTTATATTTATAAAATTAAACCCAAAAATAAGTATCGCGAGGAATGTGGATAGTATCATTTAATTACGACGATGTCACAGTCAGACTTTCCTGCTGATCAACAGGCTATTAGAAACGGTTATATGTTCAAGATGCATCGAAAATGAGAAAAAGCAACCACGTATATAATATTATTAGTTATTTCATTTGATAGATAAAAACACCAAAGTAAATAGCAAAGAGGGTGAAGTCTATTTCTACCACGGAGACCACCTCGGAAGTGCCTATTGGATAACGGACTATACCGGTGCTCCGATTCAGTACATCCACTATGCACCTTATGGAGAACTCATCGACAACCAAGTTCACTATGGCTATGACGAGCGGTATAAGTTCACGGGTAAAGAGCGAGACGCAGAAAGTGGATATGATTTCTTTGGCGCGAGGTACTGGTGGCTTGGAGGAACATGGCTGTCCGTTGACCCGTTAGCGGGTAAGTATCCATGGATTTCGCCTTATGCGTATTGCTCATGGAATCCAATTATGTTCATAGATCCTGATGGTAGAGATAATTATCGCTATGATCATAAGACCGGGGATTTTGTATTGCAAGAAAAAACAAATGATAATTTTGATCAAATAGGGAAGTACAAATACAATAGGGAAACAGGAGAATATGAGCCGAAGTACTACAGGTCCAAGAAAGATAAAGACGAAAAACCAATTCAGAAATTTTATTCGGTCTATAGAAATACAGACGGCAAAATAGCAAAAGGAATATTATCTGATGGACTGAATATAAAGCAAAGTGGCAAAACTTTTGTTTTAAATCAAACTAGTTCTACTATAGCTGATTATTTTAAATTTGCTCTTCTTCTAGATAAAGTTGCAGGTGTGGAGATTTCTGGGTATACATATAATTATAAAGTAGTACATTTTGATTCCTATAAAAATAATTCGTACAATAGAAGCAATACGAACACATTTACATTTCCTGAAGGATACCAAAATATACAACATTTTCACACTCATGGACATGCTGGTTATTCTGAGGCAATACAACCATCTGAGAATTATGACATTCCTTTTAAAAACCAGATGATCAGCAAAAATCCAGGTAAAGATATACTATTTTTAATTTTACACAATTATGGAGCGCCTATTAAATATTAAAAGATTGTTGATTCTTTTCTTTATAACAACCATATTCTATTCTTGTGGTACCACCAGAAATTATGACTATGTGGAATGTAAAGAGACGCCAAAAGAAGCAGTAAACATCGCAATTGCCAATTATAGCAAAAGTTTGAAATGGCACAAAGATCTCAGAAATGTGTCGGCTGTCAATATACTCATCTCCTACACATCGACAGATTGGTTTTTTATTTCTATGTACCCTTGGATAAATGAAGCTGATAAATTCTTAATATCGGAACTAAAAGAAAATGAAGGAAGTATTCCTCCCTTTTGGATACCTACGGAGTACGCAGAAATAAATAATGTCTTGTATGTTTGGCATAACCCCAATGTGGTGTTAACCACAGATGTTATTGAAAAACTCAAAAAATACAATTTAATATTGAAACCAGAGGACGAGAGATTAATGACTTTAGATGGTACTCACGTTTGTTATATATTTTGTAAGACCAACTACAAAAAGAGGTATTATCGAAAAGTAACTGTGCATTATAGTACTCCATTACCATCTTGCCGATGCAGCAAGTCAGCGGAAATCAAATAGTTATGGGGTGTAAAACAATATATACGTATGATGTATTTGGACACAAAATATTTCGAGCGCATCCCGATGCAGGTATCACTACACGGAAGTATGATTTAGCAGGGAATATAATCTCTCAGCAAACGGCTAATCAAAAGTTAATGGGAACGGATATCCGATGGGCATAGATTGCTAGAAGATTATTATAATCCATCAGAATTAAACTTGAAACAAAAAAGCAAAATAATTAAAGAATATATCGGAAATAGTACTCTTAAATATAACGTTTGATTCTTTCAATGGCTTGAACGATATGCTCCAGCCTGATTATGTCTTTATTCGCTTCTCTCATAAATTAGTATTTTGTCCTTTTCAGATGATTCTTGGGCAAATGGAAGCAGTATTCCTTCCGATTGTGAATTTTTCCTCGATAAGAACCACTTTTTAGTTGTCCTCATCGCGACGGAGGTTGGGTAATAATGGGGAGTCGCTTACAAGTCAAAGCATAACCGGATATGATGAAATGGAGTAAATGACTTAAAATGTTTATTTATTCTTGCCTGTTACGTAAAAAAATATTACTTTTGCGAAATAATGTATCTGTTATGAATTCTAAAAAAATATTGATGGCTATGAGTGGCGGTATAGACAGTTCTATTGCTGCCATGATATTAAAAAATCAAGGATACTCTTTGATAGGAGCCACTTATCGTACTTTTGATCAAATATCCGACTCTTGTCTTGCCAAAGAGAAGGGTTGCTGCTCGGTAGATTCTATTTTTGAGGCAAAGGCTCTTGCCGAATCAATGGGTTTCCCTCATCATATTCTGGATATTCGAGAGGAGTTTAAATCTTCTGTTATTGCCGATTTCATCGAAGAATATATGCATGGCCGCACCCCAAATCCTTGTGTGGTGTGTAATTCCAATATCAAGTGGGGAAAACTGATGGAGATAGCTGCCGAATTGGGGTGTGATACTATAGCTACCGGGCATTATGCTCGGATTTCTAAAACCGATGAGGGTAGATATTTCCTCCAATGTGGTGTGGATTTGGCTAAAGACCAAACCTATTTCCTTTGGAAACTTTCGCAATACGATCTTGCTCATACCGTTTTTCCTCTCGGAAATCTCACTAAACCCGAGGTGAGAAAAATGGCTTTTGACGCCGGATATGAAAAGTTGTCAAAGAAGGGTGAAAGTCAAGAAATTTGCTTTATCCCCGACAATGACTATCGCCATTTCCTTTCCGAGAATGTAAAGGATTTCGACAAACTCTGTAAGGATGGAAATTTCGTGGATCCATCGGGAAAAATTATCGGAAAGCATAAGGGTTTTCCTAATTATACTATCGGTCAGCGAAAGGGACTCGGAGTGGCATTCGGAGAACCGCGATTTGTGATAAATATCAATGCCGAACGTAATGAGGTGATGTTGGGTACTCGTGAGGATTTGCAATCTCATTATTGCTACGTCAATCAGCTGAATATGATGAAATATGCCGATTTCACCGATGGTTTTGAGGTTGCTGTAAAGGTGCGTTATCGCTCAAAAGCCGCTCTTGCTCGCTTGTTTCATCATGCCGATGGTATCGCTCGTGTAGAGTTTGTCGACCCGATAGATAGCATTACCCCGGGCCAAAGTGCGGTTTTCTATACCGGAGACGATTTTGTCGACGTCCTCGGTGGTGGCGTGATTATCGCAAATAGCGTGGTTGAATAGTAACTCGATACTTCTTTTAAATCTATAATACAAATCTTTATGAATCGATTTGCCTCTGTTATTTTCGTTTTCTTTCTTTTTCTTACCGTTTATGGGCAGAAAAGCACCTATTATGTCCAATTTGTTGATAAACAAGGAACTCCTTTTTCTCTATCAAAACCGGAAGATTTTTTGAGTGATAGGGCTATTCTGCGCCGCCAAAAATTTTCCGTTCCTTTGGATTCTACCGATTTGCCGGTATCTCCTACTTATCTTAATGGCGTACGCCAAACCGGTGCTTTGGTTATATATCCGTTGAAATGGCTTAATGGTGCGGTGATTAAAGCAACAAAATCTCAGGCTATCAGTGTGCAAACGCTCCCTTTTGTCTCGAAAATAGAACTAACCAAGCCTGCCGAAACACCCGCTTTCAGCCGTCAACAATCACCGGTTTCACCGATAAAACCGCTTCTCTTTCAAAATGCGGGATATGGCAGACTCCAACTTGAGCAAATAAATCTTATTAAATTGCATGGTTTAGGTTATCGCGGTGCGGGAATTCATATCGCGGTGCTTGATGGTGGTTTTCAAGGTCTTTATGATATGGCTGTTTTTGACTCGCTATTAGCTTCGGGACGACTGTTGGATTATTATGATTTTGTTCTTAACAAACATCAATTTCCTGATTACGACGGTTCTCACGGCTCTTCTGTAATGAGTACGATGGCGGCAAATAGTCCCGGACTTTTTGTCGGTGCTGCTCCCGATGCTTCTTTTTATTGCTTCCGAACCGAGAATGGAGAGGTAGAATATCCCGATGAAACCGACTATTATTGCGTTGCCGTAGAGCGAGCTGATAGTCTTGGCGTCGATATCATTACCGCCTCTCTGGGATATACCACTTTTGATGTCGACTCAATGAGTTATACCTATGATATGCTTGATGGTAATACTACTCGTGCATCGAAAGTGGCTACTATGGCTGTACAAAAGGGCATTTTTGTACTAAATGCTGCGGGTAATGATGCATATAATCCATGGCATTACCTCTCTGTTCCTTCCGATGGAATCGGCGTTATGGCTGTAGGCGCTGTGGATACCGTTAATATTTATGCCCCTTTCAGCTCTTGCGGTCCTTCTGCCGATGGTAGAGTCAAACCCGAGATATCCACTTGCGGATATGGTGTTGTGGTGGCAGCTTCGGATAATAATCTTTATCAATCTTCAGGAACCTCTTTTGCAACTCCTATTGCTGCAGGTATGGTGGCTTCTTTGATGTCGGCTATGCCTAATGTTACTCCTTGGACTTTATTCGATAATATTATTCGTAGCGCATCTAATTATTACTCCCCTAATGATAGTATCGGTTATGGTATCCCTGATGCCTATAGAGTGTTTGCTCTATATTCCGATGTCGCTACTCCTCAAGATGAAAATTCTGAGTTAGTAGTTTTGCCCGATGGTTTCTCTTTTGTAAATATTACTGATAATTCCGAGTTGGCAGTGTATGATATTTATGGCCGTATCGTTTATAGCGGAATTATTTCCAATGGCGATAAGGTAAGTTTGAACTCTGCAAAAGGAATGTATGTGTTGATGTTGAAAACTCAAAACGGGCCTAAGGTCTACAAGTATATCTATCGATGAATCCGCACTTTTTTGCTTCTCTGTTTGAATTATGAAATATAAGTCGCTTTATGAATTGAACAACTACATTTCTCGGCAATTGCGTATGGCACTGCCTTCTCCGATTTGGGTTACCGCCGAGGTGAGTAGCGTTTCTCATAACGCTTCCGGGCATTGCTATTTAGAGCTCGTTGAGAAATCCGTGCAGAATGATAATATTATTGCTCGACAACGGGCAACTATCTGGGCATCAAGATATAATGAAATCCATTCTCGTTTTGTGAATGTTACTGATTCAGAACTCAAGGCGGGAATATCCATACTTTTTTGCTGTGAAGTGCAATTTCATGAAGTATATGGTATGTCGGTGAATATTATCGATATCGACCCCGTTTTTACCGTCGGGGATATTCAGCGACGTAAATTAGAAATTATCAAACGACTGACGGAAGAGGGACTCATAAAATTGAATTCTTTACGTCCTTTACCAATATTACCAAAAAATATTGCCGTAATTTCCAGTAATACCGCTGCCGGATATGGCGATTTCGTTCATCAGCTTTATGATAATAACTACGGTTTTGCTTATAATGTCACTCTTTTTCGCTCTTCCATGCAGGGTGACAATACAGAGACCGATATTATCGCTGCTTTAAAGCAAATTCAATCTCGCATGGATGAATTCGACATAGTGGTGATGATTCGCGGAGGAGGTTCTACCACCGATTTGCAGGCTTTTGATAGTGAGGCAATAGCTCGCGAAATTGCATTATTCCCTTTGCCTGTTATCGTTGGAATCGGCCATTTACGCGATAATACAATCCTCGATTTAGTGGCTGCTCGCAGTGTTAAAACCCCTACCGCCGCTGCAGAATTTATCTTAAACCTTTCCCTTTCCGCTCTTAATACTCTCACCTCGTTAGAGAATCGTTTTTCTAATGCCGTTACTACTCGTATGGTGAACGAAAATGCTAAAATTGGCAATCTCTCTTTGAGTATCGCCTCTTCCGTAAATGGCTTTTTAGTGCGTAAAGAGTCGATGTTAGCGGAATATTACCGCCTCTTACCGCGATTGTCTTCCGCTTATCTCGATAATATTCTCTCGAAATTAAATGTCTTAGAAACGAAAGTAAACCTTTTAAACCCTATGAATTTGCTGCAAAAGGGCTATACGCTTACTTCTCAAGGTGGAAAAATAATTACTTCCGCCTCGCAAATCGTAGAAAATATCCCGATGAAATCGACTTTTTTCGATGGTGAGGTAATCAGTACACCCATCCAAGTTGACAAACATATCCAATAACGTTATTAACCATTCTATTATGAAAGTTTTATAACTATGAAATACGAAGAGAAAATAGGTAAATTAGAGCAGATAGTGAATGATATCGAGACGGGTAAATTATCTGTCGATATGCTTTCAGAAAAGGTAAAAGAGGCCTCTTTATTGATAAAAGAGTGCCGAGAAATGCTCACTAAAGTGCAGAATGAGGTAAACAACATACTTACAGAAGCCGAAAAGGAATAATAAAAGCACTTTTTTGCACCTTTTCAAGTGCTATTCCAAGGTAATTTTGTAACTTTGCCAATTATTAATTTACACGTATTATGCAGTCTACACGACAAGAAAAAATTTCAAGATTATTACAAAAAGAGTTTGGCGATATTTTTGTTCATTACGGGCGTCAAATTCAAGGTGTTATCATAAGTGTTTCTGAGGTTCGTATCACTTCCGACCTCAGTATTTCGCGCATCTATCTCAGTATTTTCCCTACGGAGAAGTCCGCCGAAATTATCGAGCGTATCAATGCCGATAAGGGAGCAATACGTTATGAACTCGGACGCCGTTTACGCAATCAATTGAGAATTATACCGGAGCTCAATTTCTATCTCGATGAATCGATAGATAAACTTGCAAATATCGATAAAATTTTAGGAGCGGACCCTTACCTCCATGCTCCGCTTGATGATGACGATAATTCTGAAGAATAAATTTCTTTTGCTATGTTTATACCCTTTGTTACAACACGTTACTTGTTTTCTCATAAAAGGCATAATACTATAAACCTTATTATTGCCGTAAGTATTGTGGGTGTAGCAGTGGGTACATTGGCTCTCATTGCCGTTCTTTCCGTACTAAACGGGTTTGAGAGGGTAGTGGAGAACTCTTTCACCGCTTTCGACCCGGAACTCAAGATTGTTCCGGCAACAGGAAATTCTTTTCGCGTCGATGACCCTTTATTGCAAAAGGCAATGAATAGTGCCGAGGTAGTAACTTGGTGCAATGTAGTGGAGCAAGACGCACTGCTCGGGGTAAATGGCAAACAGTCGCCCGCCAAAGTGATGGGGGTGGATGATAATTTTGCCTCAGTAGCTAAAATCGATAGCCTACTTTGGGATGGTGAGTTCGCCTTAAATCATGGGGATAACGACGAAATTTACGGTGTTATCGGCATTTTATTGGCTCATAAGTTGGAAACTGCCGTTGACCTTTCTATGCCTATCGACCTCTTTTCTCCAAAAAATAAAAAAATTAATACCGCAAGGCCGGAAGCAAATTTCTCTAAAACCCCTTTCTACTGTAGCGGCATTTTCTCTTCTCTCCAAAATAAATACGATGAAGCGTACTTTATCTTGCCTATTAACGATGTCAGAAGAGCCTATATGCTCCCGGATAATTATGCTAATTATGTAGATGTCAGAGTGTCGAAATTGAATGCCAATACCGATAAAAGGGTTGTAAACAAAACAAAAAACAAAATAAAAGAGGTGCTCGGTGATAATTATTTAGTGCTGGATAGATATGAGCAACAAGCCGATTTTTATAAGATTTCGAAAATCGAAAAATTCTCTACTTTTTTAATCCTCAGTTTTATCCTGCTTATCGCCTCTTTTAATATCATCGGCTCTTTGTCGATGATTGTTATAGAAAAGAGAGAGGATATTTCTCTTTTTAAGGCACTCGGAGCCACTCCTTCAAGAATAAAAAAATTATTCTTTGTGCAAGGCTGTGGTATTTCCTTATTAGGTACTCTTTGCGGTACTTTTTTTGGCGTGATTATCGTGTTGCTACAAGATAAATTCGGATGGCTGAAAATGGGCGACGGGTATCTCTCTACTGTTTATCCTGTCGACTTATATTGGTCGGATGTAGTGATGGTTGTTCTTGTAGTTATCGCCATGGGTGCCCTCGCTTCTTGGTACACTGCTTATCATGTTAATGATATCAATGACAACGCTAAAATATAATCTCGATTATCACTTGGTATTACATAAAACCTATTTTTTCAGAACCGGAATAATGAAAAAGTCCTTTTACATATTGTTTTTATGTATCGCTTTGCTCGTTTCTCATTCTTGTGACGACCCGAGTAAGGTGAAATCGGTATTCCTTAGTCCGGAAAATATGCAACTGAGTGTGGGAGAGACTCGCCAAATCGAAATGTTTGCCCTACCTCTCTCCTCGATAGCTTATAATTCTGCCGCATGGGTATCTTCGAATCCCGACGTCGCTGTGGTGGACTCAAAGGGTAATGTTACTGCCGTTTACTCCGGAGAGTGTATGATAATCGGTCAGATGTCCAATGTTTACGATACTTGCTTTGTAAAAGTAGTTACTCCGACTTATAAAATTAATTTCAATAAAATGACAATGTATGATGCTGATAGCGAGGATGATAAAAAACTTATTGTGCTTCGCCTTCATGATAATTCATTGTCGTTTGATAAGGAGGGTAATGCTATCGGAAACGGTTTGTTCCTTAATCTCTGCCTCTATATCCCGATTTCAAGAGACTCTCTCCCTTTAGGCGATTTTGTAGTCTCTAATAGTGGGAACCAATATACCGTTGCTCCGGGTGAAATTAAACAAACCGATGGCAGATATTATGTTACGGGCTCGTATCTCGGACAATATACCGTTGACGGTCTTAGTGTTGTAAGAGTTGCAAAAGGAGATGTAAACATTGCTTTCGAGGGGTCGTATATTGTTGATTGTAAGCTATTCGGTGCTGATAATGAGGAGATTGATGTGAATTGCATTGCCATCCCGAACTATTATAGAGGTGATGATACACAAGATGTACAATCTATATATTATACTGATTATCTTGCAGAAGAGATGACTTTACAAGCGGAGCCAAGTGTCAATCATATCAAGCTTACTCTTAATTGTGCCGGCGACACTTCCGTTGTCTTTCTCGCAAGGGTACCTCTCTCTGTAAATTATCTTCCATTAGGGAAATATGTTACCTCCGTCGATATTTATCGATCTTTTACTCTCCTATCTACTTCAAATACTTATCAATGCACTTTTGTGACAGGAGATACGATGTCGGTAATAAGTGATGCCACTCTTTCGGTGACTCGTGATGAAGATAAAAAATACCTCTTTGAAGCGCATTTTTCTACCGTAGATAATAGTTCTTTTGTAGTATCAAAAGCTGATAATATTAGAAAAGTAAAAATAAATCCGAAACAGACTGTTACTCCATTTTTTTTTATTGATGAAAGTTATTAACGGGCTGTAAAATAATCTATTATAAATATGAAAACAACAAAACCCTCTAAAACGAGAATGCTTATTGTGGATGTGGCTCGTAGGCTGTTTGCCCTTCATGGCAAAGCGAATGTTACGATGAATGACATTGCTGTTGCTTCAGGAAAGGGCAGACGTACTATCTACACCTATTTCAGTAATAAGGATGAGGTATATCTTGCTGTGATAGAGAATGAGCTCACACTGCTTATCGAGCGACTTCAAGTGGTGATGTCTCGCGATATGGAGGCGCACCATAAGTTGGAAGAGTATATCTTTGTGCGTTTTGAGGCTATAAAAGAGGCTATAGAACGTAACGGATCGCTACGTGCCGACTTCTTTAGAAATATCTATGAGGTGGAAAAGGCACGCCGACATATCGATATCAAAGAAATACGTATGATAAAACAAATTCTTGACCAGGGGGTTAGCGAAAATATATTTACTATTAGCAGTACTCAATGGGCGGCTATGATGATGCTTTATTCCCTTAAAGGGCTCGAAGCTCCGTATCTTAACCATACTATCGGTAATTATATTCGTGACCATCGTACAAATATAATGCACTATATCTTGGATGGTATTATGAAAAGGGAGGATGATAAATGACCCGTGTGGCTTTGGTTTCCGATACTCACGGCAGAATAGATGATGTTTTTGATAAGTATCTAAAAGAGTGTGACTTGATACTGCATGCCGGGGATTATGGCGATTGGTCGGTTATTGATAAATTGAGCTCTTTCGCCCCGGTAAAACTCGTTTCCGGTAATATAGATTCCCCTTTTTATCGTAACGAAGCCCCGCTCGTATTGAGATTTAATATCGAAGAACTCTCTTTCCTTATGATGCATATCGGAGGATACCCCGGTAAATACTCTAAAAATGCAAAGATGGAATTGGCGTTGCAAAAACCGGATGTTTTTGTGTGCGGCCATAGCCATATCTTGCGTATTATCTATGATAATAAATTGGAAATGCTTACCTTAAACCCCGGTGCTATGGGCTTTGAGGGATTTCATAATGTTCGATCTATAATTTGCTTTGACGTGGACGGGAAAAATATCAGCAATATGCGTACTGTTACTTTCCCTCGTAATGTATTGTAGAATATGGATGCTATGCAAAAATTATTAACCATACTGTTAATGAAAAGTAAGTTGCTATTATTTTTTTCGCTATCGTTGTTCGTGGGTTGTACTCATTACGAACCGAAGGCGGAGGAGTTGGAGTGCGACAGTATTCCGGTAGATCTTGCATTGGCTTCCGCCCGTACGGTTGTGTATAACGACTCGGTATTTATATTCTTTGGTAGAAATTCCGGTGGACTTTCTAAAAAATATTATGTTGCCGATATAGATAATTTATCGGAATTTAAGGAGTATGATTTGCCGATAAAACCTCGAGTAAGTGCTATTGCCGCCCGCCTCGGAAATAAAGTCTTTATGGGCCTCGGCACCGCTTCCCGTCAAAATTCCTCTTTGATATATTATTACGACTGGTGGTCGTATAACCTTGATAATCACGAGTTAGACTCTCTCGCACCTTTCCCCGGTGTCGACCCGAATGCCGCTGTTTCTTGGGTAGATGAGCAGAATAATATCGTTTATGTAGCTTTCGGATATATCTACAGCCCGGGCGGATGTTTCCATCAAAATGTGTATGCTTATTTTGTGGAAGAAAATCGTTGGGAACTTATTTGTGATGAGGGCAATAAAAAACGAACTTTAGCAGCGGCGGGGGTTATTAACGGCAGATTCTTTGCCGGCTGTGGCTTTAATACTTTCAATCTTAAAGATTGGTGGGAGTTTATCCCTGACGAAAAACAGTGGATTAAACGTGCCGATACTCCTTCTAAAGGAAGAATTTTTTCGGCTACTGCCGTGAATGACAATCTCTTATATCTTGTAGGCGGTAGGTATTGGGGTGGTACGGAAACCTCGATGTATCTATATAAAGATATCCTCGTGTATGATGCTGATGCCGACACTTGGTCGTCTCTTGGAAATATGCCGACAGGGGGTACTGAAAATCTTGTCTCCTTTTTTGCTAAAGGTAAATTGTTTTGGGGATTAGGTCAAACCTCAGATGGTAAGTATGTTAAATCATTCTATTATACCGTGCCGAAATGAGATGGAGTAAAGTGATATTATCGGTGTGCATGGTATTATTTGCAGATATTATCTTTGCATATAAGCCTTTTAAACCATGGCCGTTACCGATGGATTCGGCGGATAATGGCGTTGATAGCATAGGATATAGTGTCGCTTTATCGGCTACCGCTTCATCGGGTAAGAATGCTCCTTTTTGGTTTTATGCCAATAGGAATGGAAAATTTTCTCCCGCCCCTTATGCGGGGTCACTTTCGCTTTCCATTGCAAAACCGGCCGCCCGCCCCGCTCGCTGGTGGGATTATTCTTTTGCTGTTGCTCTTACCGGCGGCGTTGATGGCGTGAAAACATTCGATTCCATCGCTAATATTGATGATAATTTGAAATCTCTTATAAATCCGTCGGGATACGCTTTTAATAAAAAGAAGTCACAAAAATGGCGTTATTCTATTGATGAGTTATACGCCCATGTTCGCCTTTGGTGCTTCGATATTTCCGCCGGTTTCAAGCGTTTTTATTTCGGTAACAGCTATAATACTCACTTGGAGTCGGAAGTGCCGCTTTCGTCAGGTGCTATGCTTTGGTCGCAAAATGCCGCTCCTCTCCCTATTATTTCTGTCGGAATAGACAAATATACCGCTATACCTTTTACTTATGGTTATGCCGAAGTGAAGGGCGCGCTTATACATGGCTGGTTTATCGATGGTGTGGGCACCCGACGTACTATGCTGCATTATAAATATATTGCCGGTCGGCTCGGTGGAAAACTTCCGGTAAATATCAATTACGAATTTCATCATGCCGCACAATGGGGCGGATATTCCGATGAATACGGTGAATTGGGTTCTTCTCTTTATGATTGGTGGCTCGTTTTCGGCGCCCATGAAGGTGATAATATCTATAATGAAAAATATAATGCCCTCGGAAATCATATCGGATCTCAAAATATCGGGCTTGAACTGAAATTAAAACATTGGCATGTGAATGCTTATTGGCAGACACTCTTTGAAGATGGTCCCGTTCTTGCCCCGTGGAAGGCCCTCAATAGATACGATGGTTTGTGGGGTGTACAGATATCACAAGACAAATGGAGCTTTATCTCGTCGGTAATGTACGAATTTTTGAATACTACCGACCAGTCCGGTCCGACTCACGATATCGATGGTGTGGTGTTCGGTGGCTCGGATTCTTATTTCAACAACTCTATTTATCCGCAAGAATGGACTAACAGAGGCTTCGTTCTTGGCATCCCTTTTATTATCTCTCCTGTAGTAACTAATTCGGAAAGAGTGATTTATAACCGTACAATGACTCACAACGTGGCTCTAAACGGTGATATCTACGGCTTTAAATACCTCTTGAGATACTCTAATAGTAATTACTATCGAAGGGAGTTATATTCCACAGGAGTACTCGCGCATAACAGTTCTTTCTTATTAGCAGTAGAGAAATTTGTTCCTCAAGCTTGGAATCTTAATTTTGCGCTCTCTCTTGCTGCCGATTGGGGTGATGTTTATGGTAATTCTTTTGGCGCTTTATTCACAATTTCCCGTAGTGGATTGATATATAAACGAAGATAATGAAAAATTTGCTTGTAATAACTCCGGTAAAAAACTCTATGCGCACCGCAGAACGTACTATCATTTCGGTGATGAATAGTTGCTGTAATGCCAATTGGAAGTATATGGTTTACGATGATTTTTCCGATGAAGAATGTGCGTCAAAACTCGATGAAATGGCGGAAAATCTCGGCTTTGATGTGGTGCATCTGGCAAATATTATCTCCTCGCCTTCTCCTAATTATCGTTATGTATTGCAGTCTGCACAACAATCTGCATTGGCAAACGATGCAGACCTTGTAATTATTGAGTCGGATGTTGTGATAAAACCCGATACTATTGCCAATATGATGCAAGTGGCGGAAAAAACCGACGTGGGTATGGTGGCGGCTGTTACCGTTGATGCCGATGATGTCGTAAATTTTCCTTATCTTTATGCCTCAAAATATAGGGCGGATGTAAGTGTGAAAAAACGTCTTAGCTTTTGCTGTACTTTGCTATGTAACAGATTTTTGAAAGAGTATAACTTCCAAAAACTGAATCCGGAAAAGCAGTGGTACGACGTGCCGATTTCCGCAATGTCGCGTAAACTCGGGTTTAAAAATATGTTGCTTATAAGCACTCGAGTGCTACATACCCCTCATGCCAGCCGCCCTTGGAAATTGCTTAAATACTCAAACCCTATCAAGTATTACTGGTATAAATTTACCCGTGGAATGGATAAAATATAATCACTAACTTTTTGTGTTTATGATGACTGTTGAAAAAGAGAATGTGCAATTAGTGTCGGTAATTATCCCGGTGTATAATATGGAACTCTTTGTTGGAGAAACAATAGAGAGCGTGCTTGCATCGGATTATCCCAATTTTGAAGTCGTTGTCGTAGACGATGGCTCTCGCGATAATTCTCTTTCCATAGTTAAAAAATTCGAAGCTAAGGATTCTCGTGTAAGGGTATATACTCAGAGTAATTCCGGCGTTTCGGCAGCGCGTAATCACGCAATCCGTGAGGCTCGTGGCGTCTATATCTTGCCTGTTGACGCTGATAATATCATCTATCCCGATTTTATCTCTGCAGCTGTTAGTGCAATAGAAAAAAGCCCGAATATTAAAGTTGTAGTGCCTCGTATTGAATATTTCGGTAATAAATCCGGCGAATGGATTTTGCCTGAATACTCCCTTTCACTTCTTGCCAGAAAGAATATTATCGATAATTGCGCACTTTATCGCCGTCAAGATTGTATTGATTTTGGCGGTTATTGTACCGATATTCCAACTCGTGAGGATTGGGACTTCTGGATCTCTATGCTTAAAAATGGCGGTGAAGTTGTTTTTCTCGATAAAATAGGTCTTAAATATCGTGTTCGAAGCAACTCAAAGCACGTTTCAAACAGAGATAAATTACCTAAGGTAATAGATGTGTTAAATACCCGTCACCCCGAATTTTTCGAAAAAGAACTTTATGGTAAACTTCGAAAAAAACGTACTTTTTCAAAATTTTATAACCTGCTTGTGCGATTGCTTAATCCTCGAAAAATATCGATTTCATCGGGATATGAGGGGATGGAATATTTTATTAAATCACTCCCCGTGCATTTTGATGCCAATCACGGTAAAATCATTCATAATAGGCGAAATCAGTTAAGATTATTTACCTATGATGACGAGGAGTATGTGATAAAGAGATTTGCCAAACCAAATATCTTTAATGCCCTTATTTATAACCTGTTTCGCCCTTCAAAGGCAAAACGTTCTTATCTCTATGCGCAGAAATTACTTGCCAATGGTATCCCTACTCCCGAACCCATTGCTTATAGCGAAATAAATTGCGGCTGCTTTTTTAGAGATAGCTTTTATATTTCGCGAAAAAGTGATTTACGATACTCTTTTTACGACGTTATCGATAATAAAAATCTGCCTCATAGAGAGGAATATCTCACTTTTATTGGCGAAAAGGCGGCTGAGATGCATGAAAAGGGTATCTATCCTCTCGACTTTTCAGGAGGTAACATATTGATTGATTTTATCAATGGAGTTCCCGTTTGGCAGATGGTGGACCTGAATAGGATGAAATTCTGCAATGTTAATCAAGAGATGGGTTGCAAAGGTTTTGAGCGTCTTAATCTTGAGCCCGAGGCATTGGATACTATCGCCGTTGCTTATGCAAAGCATCGCGGTTTTGATGCCGATGTGTGTAAAAAATTATTACGACAATATCGTTGGAAAAAACATAATAACTAAATATGTCTGATATAAAAGCTTCTATTATTATATCCGTTTATAAGGATACGCATTCACTCTCAGCAGTGCTTGACTCACTTAAAATTCAAACGGAAAGTCATTTCGAGATAATTATATCAGAAGATGGTTGTAGCCCCGAAATGTCCATCTTTGTTCAACAATATAATTGGTTTTGTCAGTTCCGACATCTTACTCAAGAGGATTTGGGATGGCGAAAAAACAGGGCATTAAACCGCGCTGTTGCGGCTGCTAAAGCACCATGGATAATCTTTATCGACGGTGATTGTGTGGTGCATCCTCAGTTTGTGGAAATGCACCTTAAATATGCAGCCGAAGATAGAGTTCTTCTCGGTAAAAGAGTGAAACTCAGTGAAGCGGTTTCGCATGATTTAAAAAATTTAGAGCTTTCCGTATTCGATGTAGAGCGTTTGATGTGGAAATATCTGCTTTTTCATCATGGTTGCCGCTATGTAGATGAGGGTATTTGTATTACCAAATATCCCAATAAAGAGCTTCGCAAGGTGAAAAACCTTACCGGATGTAATTTCTCTTTGTCGAAACAGTCGCTTATAAAGGTAAATGGCTTTGATGAAGATTATATACAACCTGCAGTAGGCGAAGATTTAGATTTGCATTGGCGGTTGAAAGCCGCAGGTTTACAGATGTTTAGCGTGCGTAATAGAGCCGTTGTGTATCATCTTTTTCATAAAAGCAACTGGTTGTCTCAAACCGATAATGTAGCTTTGATGAGTAACAAAATAAAAGAGGGGAAAATTTTTTGTGTTAATGGATTAAATCAGTATTTGTAATTTTTTTATTTATGCCGGCTATCTCATTAATAATCTCTTTTTATAATAAAGTCGACCGTCTTGAAATGGTGTTCGCTGCTTTGGAGCGACAAACGTTTCGTGATTTTGAAGTAATCATCGCCGATGATGGCTCCAATCAGAGTGCGGTAGATGCGCTACAGTCGATGTCGGAAAAAGCCTCTTTCCCCGTTTTTCATGTTTGGCATGAGGATATAGGTTGGCGTAAAAATGCTATTCTGAATAGTGCTGTAAGGGCTTCTAATGCCGACCTGCTCGTTTTTATCGATGGAGATTGTGTGCCCGTGGATACGTTTTTAGAGGACCATTTTTGCTATGCCCGTCATGGAGAGGTGAGTACCGGACGCAGAGTTATGCTTACCGAAAGGGTTACTGAAAAACTCAATCCGGCTCGAATAGCAAATGGATGTATGAATAAATCTCTATTTTTCCCCCTGCTTTT
>JAEDFN010000066.1 GCA_016292775.1 Paludibacteraceae bacterium | reverse complement strand
TTTTTTACTGCCATGAATATCAGTAAATAACAAAGATATTTTTTCTCTCTTTTTTCACCCTTTTCATCATTTTCGGCTCTTTTTACTCTCTTTTTACACCTAATAGCAACCTTAATTTTTCGCGTTTTCGACACAACACTGTGTTTTTATACAAATAAATCAACCCTCTTGAAGGAAGACTATGATTGTTTTTTCCATCAAATTATCTGTTTTTATACAAAAAAACAACACACTCTCGATGATAAATTTCTTCGAGAGTGTGTTATTAATTGAACTAAATACGAACTATTTTATATGTTAATCGCCAAACCAAAAATATAAGTACGAGGTAAAGACGGTCCGTAAATATAGGCAGCATCGCGATATACTCCTTTATCAATATCCTTTTGATAGGCGTTAAAAATATTTTTCACACCTACATTAATCTGCAAGGAGTAGAGGCGATAGATTGGAATATCGTAGGAAATTTTTATGCCCATATCGAAAAATGTAGGTGTAACCACTTCGGCATCATTAGGTATTACACCTGCATAATGTTGTACAAGCATAGGTCCGGACAATTTACCGTTCAGATTTATAGAAAATCGTTTAAATGGATTAATAGTAGATAAAAAATATCCGTAATGGTCGGGAGATCGGAACATTCTATTCTGAGCTTCAAGATCTTCGCTCCATTTAAAAGGCTCGATATAACGGCTGATTTGATAAGTATATCCCAATTGAAACATAAATAATGATTTATATGCCACTTTAGCCTCGAAATTAAGGCCTGCCACGCGTGCTCCTTTAGAGTTCACTCTTTGAAGCAGGAGGTTTCCGGATTCATCACGTCCATTTTCTGTCAAAGTAAAAACATTATTCAACTGAGTAAAGAACCCTTCAGCGGTGATATTGAGTTCCGTTTTTCCGAATTTTTTTGCCCAATCAACAGACAAAGAGGTGGAATGGCTCATCTCAGGTTTCAAATCATCGGCGAGGGAGATAAGATAGACTTCACCACCTACGGCACCCACATGCAAATCTTCTTCATAGGCTTGCGGAGCGCGATACCCGCTTGCATATGAGGCTCTTATCACGATTTGGTCAATTGGAGTATATCGTATATTAACACGCGGAGAAGGAATAGGATTTTTTAATAGATTATGTTTCTCAAGGCGCAAACCGATAAGGAAAGAGATAAAGTTATTTTTCCATTCGTTTTGCACATAGCCACCGACGACATGAACGAGTTGTGTCATATCACGACCATAATCCAATATTTGATCTTTCAATCCATTAAAAGAATATTCGATTCCGGCGGACAAATCAGCGGGCATAAAGAGGCAATTATACATATGGAATCTATACTGACCACCGACAACTGTAGTAATATCGTTACTTTTTCCATATGCATTAGGATTTTTCTCCACTCCATAATACGAAGAACGATTAATATATTGAGCAGAGAGATAAGTTGTAACAAAATGGCGTTCATTATCGGAGAAATAATCCCATCTCAGCCCTCCTGCATCGATATTATAATTTGTACTTTCAGCGATATCAGCCTCATGCTCCGGCAAATCAAAATTGTTACCGCCACGGCGTTTTTCGGTTACATGGTGATATTCCAACGTTAATTTAGACAAAGTAGACGTTTTAAAATACGAACGGAATCCGGCTGTAACACTCTTTAACCCGGGCAATTCAGAAAAGCCGTCATTATCATTGTCATAAGGATTACGAGAACGGACAACACCAAAGAGATGCGCCCCGATTTTGGAGTCGGAAGTAACAAAAGAACCGTTTAAATTAGTATTGATATCCCAAGAATTACCACCTATTAATTGGGTATTATTAGAGATATTAAAAGAGTTACCGGAAGGCTCTTTAGTAATAATATTCACAACACCACCTATTGCATTGGCGCCAAAGAGGGCGGAACCGCCACCACGAACTACTTCTACACGATCTACCATACCTGTTGGTATTTGTTCCAATCCATAGACAGACGCCAAAGAAGAAAAGATAGGTCGATTATCCATAAGTATTTGAGTATATTGACCTTCAAGACCATTGATACGAAGTTGTGGAGCACCGCAATTTTGGCACGACATTTCCACCCTCAATCCGGACTGATAGTCGAGAACATCCGACATTGAATTGGAAGCGGTAGACTCTATTAATAATGGTGAAATAACATTTACTATAGAAACTGCTTCACGTTTTTTTGTTTCATATTTATTTGAAGTTACTACTACTTGATCGATAAGAGAGGAGCTCTCTTCCAATTCAGCATTGATTTCCAGTGTTTTACCTTTCTCTAAATTGATATTGAATGTCTGAGTTTCGAAACCTACCATTGAAAAAACGAGGACATGTTCTCCTACCGGGAGATTTGTAAGCATATAATGACCCGTAGCATCAGATACTACGCCTATTGTTGTACCTTCCAAACGAATATTGACAAACGGCAAATGCTCTCCCGTATTTTTTTCTATAACATGACCAATAATATTGGCATCACTTTTCTCGCTGTTTACTTCTAAATTATCTGAAAATACAGATACGGTAAGGAATAATAATATAACGAATATTGATAATCTTTTCATATAATTTTTTTTTATAATAAAACCAAAGGCAGCTATTATTTAGCTACAATACAAAGTTCGAAACAATATGAATTACATATCATTACGAATTAAAAGTGCAACACGGCACTATTCCTGAGTCGAAACCAAGAATGTATTCCGACAAAGCAAAAAAGGGGTTTTTTAATAAAAATTATATGAAAGGGGGAGCTCGAAAAGATTTGTAAAAACGAGGAGCATGAACTACATCACATTCATACTCTACAAAAGGGATATAAAAAATTTGGAAATCAGGCTCTAACAGAGTTAAAGAAGAAATTGCAGAACCATAAAAAATCGAGAGTCCGGCTATAGTATAGCACTCTGCTGCGGAGTGATTATGACTCTCAGAAGTAAAGGGGTGAGCATGAATAACGGAATATTTGCCGACAAAGTGCACGTGAGAAAATACGGTAATAAATACCATATAACTCACTAACACAAAAAGCATTAGTATAGAAGATATTTGCTTTATTCCGTTATGTTTCATAAAAAAATAAGTGCTCTACAAATGCACTGCAAAGGTAATACTTTTTGTTGAATTACTACTTACTCCGCTAAATTTAAAGCAAACTTTTAGAAAATCAAAAGACAATTTTTAGAAATAAATCTTTGATTCATAGACAAAAAGAAATTTATAATTTTGTTGTCATTACGTAAAAATGGTATATTTACAGATACCATTCCTATTGAATATGCATTTCTTTGAAATCATTATAGAGTAATAATTTACAAAACAATGAAGTATCAATAAACAAAGAATAAGTGCACCCTAAAAGTTGTACATAAAACTTTTAGGGTGCACTTCATTACCGATATTATCAATAAAACTACACAATGAATTAACCAATAATCTCTTTGGGCAGAATAGGCATTGCGCCTGTCTGTGTGCAAACGAAAGCCGAAACGCGAACAGCCATTTCGTGGGCTTCATGCATCGACTTGCCGAGGAGGATTTGCGCTACGAAAGTTGCAGTAAACGAGTCGCCTGCACCCACAGTATCAACAACTTGCACTTTAGGTGTCAGTTGCTTACTCATATCTGAAGGGGAGAAGACATAAGAGCACGTAGCACCGCATGTAAGGATAAGCATTTTAAGTTCATAGCGGTCAATCAACCGTCGACATATAGACGTAGCCTTAGCCTCATCTTCGGCAATCAGTTGCCCCTCGGTGGTAGCAATGTCAAGTAGCATAGATGCTACTACATTGAGTTCTTCATCATTTATTTTCAGCACATTGCATCGCTGTAGCGATTGTTCAATCACCTCTTTGGTGTACCAATTCTGGCGCAGGTTGATATCAAACACGCGTAACGAGTCGGCAGGCATGGCATCGAGGAACGCCTGAATGGTAGCGCGGCTTACGCCATTGCGCTGTGCGAGCGAGCCGAAGCAAACAGCAACAGTATCGGGTGCCAAGGCAGCAATCTCCTCTGTATAAGGGATATTATCCCACGCAACACCCTGACATATATCATACTGCGGAATACCTTCGCCGGAAATTGTCACTTGTACAGTACCGGTAGGGAAAGCAACGCGCGGCAACTGGTAGCGCAAGCCTGCTCGGGTCAGAATATCAATAATCTCGCGGCCGAGTTCATCATTACCTATTGCCGAAACGGCACAACTGTTGAGTCCGAATTGCGAAGCATGAAAAGCGAAGTTTGCCGGCGCACCGCCCAATTTGCGGCCGGTTGGGAGGCAGTCGAAAAGCGCCTCTCCGAGTCCAATGACGTATTGCATTGTATTTTATTTTTTAATTTGGGCATCAAATACAAGCCATAAAACTACATAGCTGCCAATAGAGCTTTCACCATTTCGGAAATTGCTCTACCTTCTGCTTTACCTGCCAATTGCTTGGTAGCAACGCCCATTACTTTACCCATATCTTTAGGAGAAGTGGCACCTACAGAAGCAATAATCTCTTTAACAGCGGCAGACAGTTCATCTTCAGACATCATTTTAGGCAAGTATTTTTCGTACACTGCCACTTGTCCAAGATATTCATCTGCAAGGTCTTGACGATTTTGAGAAGCAAAAACCTGTGCAGTATCCTTACCTTGCTTTGCCATTTTTTGGATTATTTTAATGGCTAATTCATCAGTCACTTCACCATTTGCTTCTTTAGAAGTTTTAGCTTCGAGAAGTTCTTTTTTTATACCGCGGAGAGCTTCTAATTCCGCTTTATTACGGGCGAGCATAGCCTTTTTGATATCCTCGCTAATTTGGTCAAATAATGTCATAATTTTTTTCTTAAATATGCAGGTTTTTTATAATTCATAAGTACTTTATCATCCTCCAATTCTTCTAAAGGGACAATGGGGTATCCGGTTTTAGAGTTAATACCTAAATCATCATAGAGAGAATTCATCCAATCGTCGTACTTACCTTTTGTATCATCGACAGAATTAGAAGGGTCTTGATCTTTATTATTCTCTTCATCGATAATTTCTTGAGGCACAGGGCTGACATCGAGGGTAGCAAGGAGGGTCAATCTAACCTCTTCACCTAAAGTGTCATCATAAGAGAAGCCGTATATAACCTCAACATTATCACGGTCCATAGTATTGACAAATTCGGTGATTGCACTATGCTCGCGCATATTTATGGACTTAGCTCTAGAACAATAGAAGTTGAGCAGCAATCGTTTAGCTTTTGAAATATCGTTAGAATTGCTCAAGAGGGGCACCTTCATAGCATCTTCAATAGCGTCTTTTACACGATTTTCGCCGGCACCTTTACCGGTATTAATAGTAGCGACACCGCCATTTCTGAGAGTAGTTTTCACATCGGCAAAGTCGAGGTTGATATACCCTTCGATAAGAATAAGGTTTGCAATACTTGTAGCGGCATCAGAGAGCACACTATCGGCACGGGCAAAACCTGTTTGAATATCATCTTCGGGGTACAATTCAGAAATTCTTTCATTATTAATAATAAGCAGAGCGTCGACATTGCGACTTAGCTTATACACACCCTTAAGAGCTTTACGTATTTTTCTATTACCCTCGAGTTTAAAAGGGATAGTAACGATACCAATTGTAAGCATTTTGAGTTCGTCACGAGCAATACGCGCCACTACAGGGGCAGCACCGGTACCTGTACCTCCACCCATTCCGGCGGTGATAAAAATCATTTTTGCTCCATCATTAAGAATCTTATAGATTTCATCTTTTGACGATAGAGCCGCCTCTTCTGCAGTAGAAGGATTTGCTCCGGCACCCAAACCTTCCGTAACATCGGGGCCTAACAGCAATTTATTCGGAACCGGGGAACTTATTAATGCTTGACTATCAGTATTCATTACTACATATGATATATCAGCATCGGAATTATTGTACATATAATTTACGGTATTGCCACCGCCTCCACCTACACCTACTACTTTTATTAACGGAGATGTACGTTTCTCTATCACTAATTTATTCAATATTCCATCCATATACCATTATATTTATCAATCATTATTTTCGTCATTATTACCTGTAAATAGAGTTTGCTCTATGTTTGAAAATTTTCCTTTTAAACTGCCTAAGAATCCACTCTTTTTTTTCGTCTCCTTTTTTGGAGATTCAAATGGTTTTTCTTCTTCATCGGTTATATCTTTCAGCTTACGCAAGAAAAATTTATCTATTCCTGTTTTCTGAGCAATCAAATCTATTTCCGTATTTATTCTTAAAAGCTCTGCAATGGCATAAATTCTG